>CAZPCO010000169.1:0-7224 GCA_964585025.1 uncultured bacterium
ATTCGTTCTTACCGTCAGAGCACGGTTGCTTGGTCTGATTCTGATTGTGGGCGGTGCTCCGGTTTTATTGCTTTTACCTGCCGGTATTGTGGTAATTCAGAACGATCAGCACGCCAGATATCGCGCTTTGATAGAAACCATGCGGGCGGAAATTCGGGAAATCGATGGCAACAGCACCTCATTGCGTACAACTTTTGAAAACACCAGTCGCAGGATGATGAGCAACCCGGCCTTCAAGAAGGCATTGCTGGCCCAAATTCCAGAGAATGAGCCGGCGATCAGAAAATGCTTTGCTGAATTTGCAGCTGCAGGGACAGCTCTGAACGGGATAGGCATTTTAAAATTCGGCAAAGCTGACCGCATGATATTTGCCAGTAACTATACCGGGCGCCGCGATCAGTCGCGTCTCAATTTTTTCTCGCCGATGATTTATGGCGGTTTGAAGCAGTTTTCGGCAAAGGATTATCAGCTGGCGATGGATTCATTCAGCGAAAGCCAGAAACTCGGGTATGAAACTTACCAGATGATTTCTTCGAGCGGGGTAGCTGAAGGCATAGTATTTGCCAGACAGAAGAGCTTCAGCATGGAGCTGGGTGTAAACATAAATTATGCTTTCTATGATTACATTTCCAGCGGTGACAGCGTCAGCATGGCAGTGGTATTCTTTGCGGATGCTTCTGAAGCCTGCTCTGGATTTGCCCGGCGCGCCATCAGTCGGGCGGCAGCCTGGAATGATAACCGGTTCTGGGGTGTTGCCGAGCGTCGCGATGCCGGTGCAGCTCTGGTAGGCCCTCTCAGCCAGCGGGGAGTCGATCGGGAATGGTTTTTTCGTAATCTGAAACGGTCGCATGATACTGGAGCCTTTCTGGTCGACAGGCACGCCAATGATCTGCAGGTTTGTCTACCCTGCGAGTTCATGCCAGGATTCGTCATCAGCAGTACCATGAGTTTCGAGCCACTGCAGGCTTTGACCCGGCGGCATTATCTGATGCTGGGGCTTGGCGCTCTGGTTCTATTTCTGCTGCTGAGTCTGGTGGCCATGGGAATTACCTCTTTCTTTCTCGCTCCCTTGCGGGTCATTGAAGAAGGTATCGAACGCATTCTAGATCGGCAATTCGCTCTGCGTCTGAATCTTGACCGTGACGACGAACTGGGTGACGTTGCCGATACTTTCGATAATATGGCCATGGGCCTCAATGAGCGATATGAGCTGGCGCAATTCGTTTCGGGTTCTCTGACCAGCCGGCTCGACGAAGTGAAAACCGTGCAGCGGGCACCCGAAAGTAAATGGGGCGTGGTGCTGGCAACCGATATCAGAAGTTTTACCACCATGTCAGAAACTTACCCTCCAGAAGAAATCGTCAAAATGCTCAATCGCCATCTTGAATTAATGAGTGGCGAAATCACAGCGCAGGGCGGCGAGATTGACAAGTTCATCGGCGATGCGATCATTGCCGCCTTTTTTTCCGAAAGCCGGGGGACTGCCTGTGAAAATGCTGTTAAGGCAGCCAGAGGCATGATCAGACAACATCGCAGATTCATGGCCGAACGTATCGAAGCAGGTGATTTTGCTTATGGAATGGGCGTAGGGCTTGCTGCCGGTGAACTTCTCGTCGGGTCATTCGGCAGTGGTGACAGGCATGAATACACTCTGACCGGTCATGCCAGGCACCAGGCTGAAGAGCTCGAGGCTGAATCGAAAAAGGGACGGTTCACTCATATCATTGTCAGTTCGATTGTTCGCGATCTGGTGCCTGCTGCCAGCTGCATCAGCGTGTCCGGCAGTGACGGTTTTGAGGTGGTTGAGCTATGAACGGGAGAAAAGTGTCGGTGCTTGTTTCATGGCTGTTTCTGGCAGTGCCGTTTTTGCTGGTTTTTTTTGACTGGGCTTCAACCCGCGAACGTTTTTATGAAAAGCTGACCCAGACAGCAGAACAGAACTCGCTGACCATGCTGCAGCATCTTCAGGTCTCGGGCAGCGCAGAATACCAGGTAGTGCAGAAACTCACAGATTTTCACCGGCTTCTCCGCGGCAGATGTGCCACCCTCGGCAGCGCAGAAGTCGCTTCTGAAGTTGCTATTCTTTATGATCGGAGGCTGAAGGCCTATCTGCCGGCTCATCATATTGTAGTTGCCATACAGGAATCGGCTCAAAATCCGCTTTTGACTGTATTAAAAAAATCGACTGCTCCGGGAAAGAATGATCTGCATTCTCTGGTTGCGCTTCTGGGCGGAAATTCTGCTGACAAACCAGGCACTGATTTAATTGCCGGTCATCTAAGAGAAATGACCGGTTTCCCGGTCAATGTAGCTCAAATTCCGGAAATACAGGACACCATCAAAAGCAAGGACGAAGGCATAATGCTGCCGTTCACATCAGACAGTCGTTACAGCTGGCTTTACTGGTTTTATCCACAAATAGAAGGCCGCCGGATCATGCTTGGCGCAGTTTTTGATGCGGCTGCAATTCCGGCTGATTACTCGTGCAGAATGCTTGCTGAAACCGTTGATTCAGATGCGCGTGGAATTGCTCTTCTGCCTTTGTCTGCAGCAGGTAAAACCTTCTGGTCCGGCTTTTTTGCCGATAAACCAGCCCTGAAAAAATATCTTCGCAGCAAATTTGCCAGAATTCCCATGATGTCGGATGTATCGACCTTCGATGACTGCAAAATTTTCAGCGCTCCGATGCTTGTTGGTGACGAAGCGCTGGTAATACTGGTCGAACGCCGGTTAAAGGATGCGGGACTGTCGGGGAAAGAAAGTCTCTTGCTGGCAGCCTTCTCACTGTTGTTTGCCTCTCTTTCATTTATGCTGCTGCAAAGACGCATTTTTAAACGTGGCTGGCGAATGTCGATCGGTCTTGTGCTTTTTACCGCAATTTTCTCGATTTTCTACCTTCCTGCGGGTATCGGCAGGCTGATGGTTCAGTATTCGATCGACAGCCATGTGGCCGAAATGAAGCAGGAGGCAGAAACCTCTCTCGAGCGCAATATGCAGACTCTTGAAGACCGTTTTCATCAGTCGATGGTCGATTTTTATCATCGTCTGAGCCAGATGGACAAATTACCCGAGGTTTGTGAAAGTCTACGCCGGAATGATCTGGGAAAAGTGCTCGAGTATGCGCATACCAATATTTCGTCCAGATACCCGAAGCATAGTTCCAGCAGTGTGATCTTTTCGTCTATTCAGACCGATGCCGGTGAGAACATGATCAAGATACGCCGCAGCGAGCAACCGGCTTCCGGGGAAATGTTCGCACCGATATTCACTGCCTGGATGGCCAGAATGAGGCCAGATAAAGCCATCGGCCGTTCTTCAGGCTCATCTGATGTATCTCTGGATGAGGTTAAAAAAGAAATGATACTTGATTTTCTCATCAAGTTCTTTCAAGGAGTTATCGGCCGCGAACTTTTTCATAATCTTATGGCTGACCCGGTCAATCTTGTCGAGGCCCGATCTACCTTTGTCATGGCGGCGACCACTGTTGTTCCGATCAGAATCGATGGTGCCGTCAGGGCGATCCTGCTTGCCATCTGGAGTGAATTCAACGAAGCCGAATGCTATCTTGATTTTTTGCTGCGCAACCCGGGTGAGCGCGCCGAAAACTTTGAATTCATTGCGCTGCGCAAGGTTGCCTACCAGAATTTTTGCCGACAGACCTGCGAAATGATGCCTGCCGTCTGGAACCTTTCCGACAAAACCAGACGTGTAGAGATTCAGCTGACCTCGCGCGAATTGATGACCACTGACGACCGCATTCTAATCAAGTCGCGACCGGGAAAATCTCTGGGGCTGTATATTCTTACCGGCTACACATCACTGAAGAGAATATTCGAACGGCAGATTCAGCTGGAAAATGGCTTTAATATAATTATCGTGCTCAGTCTGGTCATTCTGCTTTTTCTTGTGGTTAAGCTATACCGCCTGTTCATGCAACCGCTTCTGGAACTGCAGGGAAGCCTGGTAAGCGTTCGCCGGGGAGATTTTCAGAAGCGGTTGCCTGTAACTGGCAGCAATGATGAATTTGACTGCATCCGGGGATCGTTCAACAAGATGGCCAGAGGTCTTGAAGAGGGGTCTCTGCTGGGCAGATTTGTCTCATCTGCAGTAATAAATGTTGTCAGAGATAAAGAGGCTTTCAAGCGGGCTTTGTCAGGCGAGCGGCGTCGAATGACCATTCTGTTTGCCTCGATAAAGATCGCCGCTTCAGAATCGCCAGACCAAATCTACAGTCGGTTGACCTTCAATCTGAAAACCTGTCAGGAGGCTCTCAAGAACAGCTCAGGCGTCATCGACAAAGTAATTGAAGAAAAGATCATGATTTTTTTCGACCACGAAGCCTGTGGTGGAGAAGCGAATGCGGCAACTGCCTGTCTGGAGGCGGTTATTCACATGAAGTGCAACATGGAAGCACAGAATTATTCCGGCTATTTTGGCATGGCCACGGGGTCAGTGGTGGCTGGGGTATTGGGAGCGCGCAACCTGCGCCTCGATTATACGGTTATCGGAGACGCGGTGAATCTCGCAGCTCGATTGAATGCCATGGCCAGGGTCGATGACGGTTCTCATGTCATCGCCGATGCGGCAACCAGCGGTCTGATTGTTGGGCGCAGCGAGGTTGTCGATCTCGGCGGTATAAACATCAAGGGAAAAGCGGAACCGGTTCTGGTGTATAGAGTTAACTGCTGATAAAATCCTTGAGAACCTTCAGCAAAAATGTCAGTATCATAAGCGGTGAAAAAAAATGCAAAATCATGACTGGCAGAAAAAAGTTTTCAGTTATTTAAACAGTATCAAGACCAAGTTGATATTCAGTTTCCTGGTGATCACTCTGACCCCGCTGATTTACATCAGTTATGTGATGCTGAGCAATGCTTCGGCCGGCCTTCTGAACGTCATTGTCAATAATTCGCTGGCGCATGCCCGCAAGGCTTCGATAGATCTGAACCGTTTTATTGCTCACCAGTATGAGATCATCTCGCTTCTGGCCCGTAGCGCGCCGGTTCTGGCCAATGATTCCGAAGGCATTCAATCAGTAATCCGCGAATTTGATAACCGCTATTTCTCGATCGAAAAAATTCAGGTTTTCGATCTGCATGGAAAGGTAATCGCTGTTTCAAATGGCAGCCCTGCCGATGGTGGCGGAATCATTGGATCGACTCACAAACAGCTTCAGGATCGCCCATTCGTGCTTTGGCACTACCCTGATATGCAGGCCCGTTGCCCGGTGGCAATTGTTGCGCCTCTCGAAGACCGCGAGGGAAAGCGCTTTGGGTTTGTCTGCGTTGATCTGAGTCTGGTGCAGCTGACGACGATTTTCTCTGAGAACGTCGTTGGCAACAGCACCCGTGCTTATCTGCTCGACGAAAATGATCGGGTCGTTCTTTCTTCTTTGTCAGCGATCAATCAGCAGGATATCGAAATTATCCAGCAGAGGCTGATCAACGAATTTGGGGTTTGTGCCATCGATTCAGACAAGTTAAAACAGCCTCTGGTAGCTTCGATGCTGCCAGTGGTCGGTCTTGGCTGGAAAGTCTTTCTCGTCCAGGATCAGCAGGAAGTCTATCTGCTGGTGGAGACCTTTCAAACCAACCTATACTGGATTCTCATATTGACTATGCTGGTGGCGATCATCATCGCCCTGATAATTTCCCAGAACATTGCCCTGCCGATTCTTCAAGTCACCAGAGGTGCAAACGAGCTGGCAGCCGGAAGATTTGACGTGCGCATCTCGGTTGCCAATACCGATGAAGTCGGGCAGCTGGCCAGCAATTTCAATTTCATGGCTGACAGCCTGGCGGGCAAAATGGAAGAGCTGAAAGCAGCCTATGCCGAGCTTCAGGAACGCGCCCGCACCATCGAACACAAGAATATCGAGCTTGACCGCAAGGTGTTCGAAGTCGGGGTCTTGTACAAAATAGGCAAAACCATGGTCGAAGTCGGTCTTGATCTTGAGCGGCTCCTGGACGTAATTATCGACAAGGCTATTGAAGCTGCCGATGCCAAGAGAGGCTCGTTGATGCTTCTCGATGAAAATCAGGAAGTGCTTGAGCTTCAGAGAGTTCGCATCTGGGATGAAGAGGCCGGTCAGCCTGTTCCGGTCAACGATTTCAAGCGCAATATCAATATCAGACCTGGTGAAGGCATCGCCGGCAAGGTTCTGCAGACCGGAGAAATGCTGATCATCAATGATCCCGATCATCATCCTGATTTTAAACACTATGACCAGGAAAGGAACAGGGTCAGGCAGCTGGTTTGCGTGCCATTGAAAGTCAAGAACGTAACGTTCGGGGTTATAAACATTGTCAACCGCAAAGATGGCGGTGATTTCAGCAAGCGCGATACTGATCTGCTCCAGACAATGGCGAATCAGGCTGCTCTGGTGCTTGACAACACCAAACTGTTCAAGCTGGCAATCACCGACGGGTTGACCGGGCTTTTCATGGTGAGGCATTTCAGGTTGCGCCTGGCTGAAGAGATCAAGAGAGCCCGGCGCTATCACAAGATTTTTTCGCTTCTTTTCTTCGATATCGATCATTTCAAGAATTTTAACGACACCTACGGTCATCAGGTCGGTGATGAGGTACTCAAGCAGGTTGCCGCACTCTTCAGAAAATCAGTGCGTGAAGATATCGATGTGACCGCCAGATATGGAGGCGAAGAAATGATCGCCCTGCTGCCTGAAACTGATGCTGCCGGTGCTCTGGTCGTTGCCGAGCGTTTGCGCACGGCAATCGAAGCGCATGAATTCACCGGCTATGAACGGCCGTTGCATGTAAGTATCAGCATAGGTATCGCCGAGTTTCCGGCACATGATACCGATATGCTTGGCTTGATTCGCAAGGCGGATACGGCCCTTTACGAATGCAAGAAGGGCGGGCGCAACCGCAGCGCTGTTTATACCGCCGGAATGGGTGAGGTATCTCAGAAATGAAAAAGCAATGGCTGATTTCAGTGGTGCTGGTGGTTTTGCTGCTGCCTGGCTTTGTTTCTGGCGCTGATTCGGCAACCTTTCGCGTCGAGAGGCTGGTCAGTTTTCTGACTCTTGGCACCGGTGCGATGACCGGAACATATTTCCCGCTGGGCAACGCTTTTGCGAACGTCTGGACGACTCATTCCGACAATCTCAGCGTCATGTCACATTCAACGCGGGGTTCAATCGACAATATCCATCTGCTGCAGCGCCGAGAACTCAATCTGGCAATTGCTCAGAGCGACATCGTT
>CAZPCO010000170.1:0-7221 GCA_964585025.1 uncultured bacterium
AATTACGATTGCTTCGTCGCTACGCTCCTCGCAATGACAGTTGAAGGATGTCATTGCGAGCGCAAGCGAAGCAATCACTATCCGGTAGTCTGGAAACAGCCTCATCGCCTTGCTCCCTGCGTGACACGTTGCCTCTGAACGAAGCCAGGAAATCATTTTTAAAATATTCTGCGTACATTGCGGGATATGCTGTTTTTTCATATACTTAAAAAAGTTTCGTGAGGGAGGTTAGTTATGTTTAATCAACTGGTAAAAAATAGACAGTTCAACATTCTGCTCATCGCTTCGTTCATCTTCTCGATTCTACTCGTTCCCATGACTGCCCAGGCCGGCATTCTCGGGAGCGTTCTCAACGCCGTCAGACCCTTCGCCAAAATCGCCGGCAATATCGCCGGTGCCGTAGCCGGCGCCTCACTCGGTGCAGCTTTCATGCCACCTCTCGGCATGCTGGCAGGCGGTGTTGCGGGCTGGATAGTCGGTGGCATCGTCACCAGCTATGCATCCGGCAGTTTGAAAAATCTTGCAACCGTTGGTGGCGCGGCCATCGGCATTGCAGCCGGAGCATCGTTTGGCCCGGTCGGTTTTGTGATTGGCGCCCTTGCCGGCGGCACTCTTGGCAGAATTGCCATGGGTCTGCTCGATAAGGCTGACAATACTGTGACCGGCGGTGTTCTTTTCAACAACAGTGGCTCACAGACCTCTTCAACTTCATCGACTACCGGTGTAGCTCTTTCTCCTGAAATCCCGGTTTCATATGACAGTTCGGCCCAGGCCCCAGTTGAAAGCGTCGGAGCAACCACAGGGCAGGTCAGCATTTCAGCCAGCGCAGAAGACATCAGCAAAGCTGACAGCGACTACAAGGCTGCCTATCAGAATTACCTGAGCGCCACCCGCGAAGGAAACGCTGAAAAAATCAATGCAGCCAACAAAGCATACCAGGAAGCCTTCAACAATTATAAAAAGCTCACCGGCAAAGAACCGCAGCAGTAACTTTTTCACGCACACCAAAAAGGGGCTGTCTTCCCAACGGAAGGCAGCCCCTTTTTATTTATTCTCTGCAAAGCCAAGCATGAGATTGCTTCGTCGCCTGAGCTCCTCGCAATGACAGTTGAAGGGGTGTCATTGCGAGCACAGAGAAGCAATCGCTATATTTCAGAATGAGATTGCTTCGTCGCTGCGCTCATCGCAATGACAAGTTTATGGCGTCATTGCGGGCGAAGTGCAGCAGTCGCTGCCTTGATAGAATAAGATTTCCTCGTCGCCGGGCGAAGTCGAGACAAGATAGATCCTTTTGACAAAGGCAAAACCAGAAATCCTATCGGTGTTGATCCATGTTCATCTGAGGGAAAGAATGGTTGTTACTGGGTGGCCTGCAACAGCCAGTTGACCTTGCGCGGCGTGATCATCATGAAAAAGGACTTAACGCGCGGGTCGTCATCAGGCTTATCAAGAATCTTCTGTTTGTCGGCGTCGGTGAGTTTGTCGAATTTTTCGGTATAAAGAATTTTCATCGATACCTTGAACCAGACCTTTGAATTCAGCGCCAGTTCTGATTCGACAAAGGCATTGGAATCGCGATAGCTCGAATCGTATTCAAAAGCCAGAATCTGGCCATCGTTGAAGAGAAATGGCCGCATTTCGGAAACGCCCGGGTCGGCATCGTTGATACCACCCTTTTTGCCCCGATAAAGGCGCCTGGTTTCAGGGTTGAAATAATACTGAATCGTCTCTGTAGGCGAAAGAGGAATGTTCAGCCGGTCATTGAAAACCTGCGGTTTTTCGGAAGCATTCCGCAATTCGTTTCTGATGCCGGACATGACGATACGCGTCGCCTGAAGAATGTCGAGCTTATTCTGAGAATGCGTGAAAGTAGTTCTGACCGCACGCATGATCTGATACATCGAAACCGAAAGCAGCATAAACAAACCTACGGCGAACATAAGTTCGACCATGGTCATACCGGTTTTGCGTTTTTGTATCGGCATATCAATAAAAACTGTAGCGGGGATCGGTGAGGATAGAAACGAACGTCAGCACAGGCACGTCAGATTCAGCTGTCTTATGTTTCGACACAACCGAAATCTTTATTCGCAAAAGATTCAGAGGCTTTGCACCCGGTGGTATCGGCGTTACAGGCTGAAGAGTCGGTTCAAACCTTATTTCAAAACCGTTTTTATCAGCGGTCTTCTGGAGTTCAAGAAAGTCTTCATCTTTGTGCAGACGCTGAGCTTTGTCATAACCGAGCGTTCGAGCCAACTCAAGCGCCGATGCTCCGAACAGAGTGGCCATGGTGCGGGTGTCGGCACGCACAATGCGCTTTTGCCCTGAACGCATCAAGGAATAGATCGGAAGAATGCCGGCCGAGATCATCATTATAACGATAAGAATTTCAACCAGTGAGAATGCAAGGTTTTTCCGGTATTTGTGTATCATTCGCGCTCGTATTTCCAGTCAAATTTACCGACGCCGCCGGTGACGATCTTGGCGACATACTGTTTATCCATGAGGTTTGGCATCATATTGCGCCAGATGCCGTTCAGGGCATTGTATACAATGATGTTTTCGCCGGGAGTGGCAAAATGCTCTTCGATATTCAAAAACGGCGTGACTACAGTTCCTTTGATGGTGATGGGCTTGTCGCCTTTGACCAGCATCGGCTCGGAAACCGATATCAGATTGGCTTCGACAAAACAGCGACTGCCGGGGGCATTGGTCGTATCGATTACGATTTGAGGGGCGATGATTGTCAGCAGGTCATTGTTGATTGAAGAATGTATAGCCTTCTCGTCGGTATCTACACCAAGCAGGTTTCCGGCAATGACGACCTTGCCGCCGCCCATCATCGGGCTCGAATAGATCACCCCGTGGCCTCTGAACCGCAGGTTATTCAAACCAAGCGGCTCGGAATCGTTGAGAGCCAGAATGCCGTTTAGTTCGAGAGTTTTGTTTTCGGCAGCGCCATTGATGTATTTGAATTCAAAGCGGTCATAGGAAACACCGCCCATGGCAACGGTAGTTCGGCCCCGGAAAAAGTCTTCAGTACTTCTGGGTATAAAATAGAAGTCGAACAGATACGAGCTATAGGAATCAGGCAGAGCATGCCAGAGTGCGCCTTCGTAAAATTCGCGCATCGGGGTCTGGCCAATGACCGAATCCATGCCTTTGGGAACTTCATTATATGGATAAGGATAATTTTCGAGATAGCCGCCCATGAAATCTTTCAGAGCGCCGTCGTATTCATCCTGGCGATTGCGCAACCGGTTGAGAAAATTTGCCAGCCCCTTGTTATACAACTCAACCCCTGAATCGCTCATGAAGTTGGTGTAATTTTCGAGCTTGGTCAAGCCGTCAGGAAGTTTATCCCAGTTGCGTTTGATCTTTTCGACGAATTCATTTTCGACACCAGAAAGGCGGAACAACTCGGCAGCCTGGGTGGCATTGAGCTTGTCGCTGGCCTTGGCGCCGATCATCGAGAGGAAAGTTCCCTGAGAATCGGTGAAAGGCAGTTCGATCGGTTCGCCATCCTTCGGGTGAATCTGAACGGCCCGGAAATACTGACGCATGGCCGGACCGTAGATAAGGGTCGGCGAAATTTTGGTAAAATCGGCACGACTCATTGGTTCGAGACGATCAAGTGGCGGTGCTGAACCGAAGGGGTCGAAACCGCTGCGATCGAGTTCAGGCATCAGACGATATTTCATCAACCCCTCGCTCGAATTCATTCCGCCGGGGGTCTGGGTAACCATTTTGCCGGTATGAACCGAATAACTCTGAAA
The DNA here is from genome assembly GCA_964585025.1 of uncultured bacterium. Classification (GTDB taxonomy): domain Bacteria; phylum Muiribacteriota; class Ozemobacteria; order Ozemobacterales; family Ozemobacteraceae; genus Rifleibacterium. Next base: position 3,777 of record CAZPCO010000170.1, read on the forward strand.
GCAGTTGATAAACGATGGCGGGCCATTTGTGGTTGGCTCAGTGAGCTCCTTGCCGGCACCAATATTGAACAATCTGATCTTATGATCGTTACCCCAGCCGGTAAATATCAGGCCTTCCTTGGTTTTTTCCTGGCCCTGAAGTTTCATGAATTTTTTGACGTAATCTTTCATGCCCATCCAGGGGACGTCGAAGTTCAGGAAAAAGTTGTCCTGGGCATTCATTTGAGTGAATTTATCGACATTAGAATTGAGATTGTCGCCAAACAACAGCTTTGCACCATTTGTTGAGCGCACCAGAACGGCCGGGCCGGCCTGGTTGAGGCTGTTTAGATCCTGGCCGAGATAAACGCGGCCTGGCGGCGTGATCGCATTGGCACCGAGCTGCGCCAGCTCTTTTTCCCAGTCGTCAAAATTCAGCGTCGGGTTGAAGTCACGCTTGATTGAGTTCCAGCCGTTGTCAAGGCGCAAAGCCTGCTTCTGATCGATGGATGAAGAAAAAGTATTGAAATGTGAGCCGCCATAGACACTACCGTCTTTAACATAAAGGGTAAAATAGTTGAAAGGTGGGATAAAGGTTTTCACAACCCTGATGAGAAATTTGAGTGAAACCTTGGCGGTATGACCTTTATAGACGACCTTGGCGCGAACCTCGAATTCGCCCTGCTTTTCTTTGAGATCCTTTTTCAGCTGATAAAGAACCTGGTCGCCGTTGGCAGCCTCGACAGCGTTGATATGCTGCAGCTTGATGACGGCATCGACGATAAAATCGTCCGATTCGACGAGACCGCGGCCAAACTGAATGCCATAGACCTGCCGGGCAGTTTCACGGGTATAGGCGGTAAGCCTGGCGACCTGGGCAGCTTCGAGGGGAATTTCCTTGGTGACGTCGGTAGCGGCCGACCGTAAAACCTTGTAAAGCTGGTTATTGGCATCGTCGTGGTTCAATGAATTCTTGATGCGGGCGACGAATTCTTCGATGGCTGATTCGGCAAGATTGAAAGCGACTTCTGATTCGTATGACATCGCCGAAGCGTAGTCTTCAGACCCGGTGAAGAATGTAATCGAAAAGCCGAAAATGAACAAAACAGTCATGGCCGTCAGGGTGAGAAGGAAGATCGAACCGGTTCTATTCGGCATAGCGACTGTCTCCCTTCTCTTTCGCCATTTTAATGATTTCCTGGCTGATCATGCCATCGGCGTAGGCGCTGCGAAACCTTGGGTCTTTCTGGAGGATTTCCATGGTTTCAAGCATTTTACGCATTGCCCTTTTTCTTCGGCTGATCTTGTCGGTTTTATGATAGATCATAGCAGATAAATACCAGCTTTGCATTTCGAGATACGGGTCATTGTTGATTTCGAGCTGCAGCCGTTCTACTTCACGGATAGCACCGTCAAAATTCGAGGTATTATACATTTCAAAGGCATATTCAAGGCGGCGATAGAGTTCTTTCGTTTTCTTATCCTGGTCGCGCAGAGGCCTGCCCATCTCGTTGCCGGAAATCAGTTCTTCTCCTGTCGTGGCATTGACCTTCGGCGTGCCCGCATCTGCTCTGACCGTTTTGCCCGAAGAAGAATTTGTTCGGCCGACAACCGTCTTCTTATCGACTGTTTTGCGCGAACAGCATCCTGGCAGGGTCAACAGCAGCATTGCCAGTATGATAGCAGCAAATCGCCGGGTTCCGGTCTGATGATTCATTTTCACCTGACTATAAAGACAGTATTGTACCAATAGTACTGTATACCGGGCAGAAAGTCAATTATATGCGCCTTGACAAGCATATGTTTACAGGCTAGAATTTCGCTCATGAAAAACACAAAACTCTTTTCAGGAACTATTGCTCTCACATTGATCATTACGCTGCTCGGCACGCCAGGCATGCTTTCTGCCGAAAAGAAACAGAAGGATCAGCCGGCGTCGGCCAACTTTATCGCCTTTGACGATGCCGAATATCATACATCCCCCGATAAGCGCATCGGTGCGAAGATTCTCGTCGACCCGGCCAAAGTCGGGCCATCGATTGCCTCGATGATTCACCTGACTTACCTTCCGGGCGCCACCATTGGCAGTCACCGGCATGTTTTCGTCACGGAAGTCATTCACGTTCTCGAGGGCAACCTCACTCTGCGTATCGGCGAAGAAATCAAGGTTCTTGGCCCGAACAGCACCGCTTATATCCCGGCAAAATCTTTTCACGAATATCTCAACGACTCGACCGACGTAGTTAAATTTCTTCAGTATTACTCACCTTCCGGTCCTGAAGAAGAATATCGCAACTGGACTAAACCGTCCGATGAAGCTGCGGCTGCAGCAAAAACCGCTGCTCCAGACAAAAAAGCCGAATCAACTCATGTGATCACTCCGGCTCTGCCAGTAATCCCAGGCAGTCCGACCGAAGTCAAGCTTGGCGCTGTAATCGAAAAGACGGTAGAAACCACGCCACCCGCCGTTCAGAAAAAGCAGGGAGCCCAGGTTCTGCAGAGTGCGCCGCCAAAAGTTGCTGTCGCCAGCGCTTCTGCTTCTGCTGTTAAAAAATCAGGAACCAACCCATGAGTTCTGAGGTACCTCGTTCATACTACAGCGAAGGTCTCATAGAAGAAGCCGTTCAGGAAAACCGCAGAAAGCTGGAAAACGAGCCTGACAACCACATGCTCCGCTGCAGTCTGGCCAATGGACTGGCACGTCTCGGCAGGCATGAAGAGGCCATCACTCATTACGAACACTGCATCAGACTCAACCCAAGCGCCGAATACTGGAACAATCTGGGTAAAGCTCTGCTGAACGCCGGCAGATATGAAGAATCTACCAATGCTTTCGCCAGAGTCATCGAAAAGCATCCCTGGCCGGATGCATATTTTCATCAGGCCCTTGCCTTTCGCAGCCTTGGCAAGCTTGAAAAAGCCAACGAACTTCTTTGTGAAGCCATCAAAATCAACCCGCGCTACCGTGAGGCACTCAACGAACGGGCGCAGATTCTTGAAGTTCTTGACCGCAAGGATGAAGCACTGACGGAGTATAAAAAGGTCATTGCCCTGTTTTTTGCCGAATATCAGGCACATGATGCCGAAGACTACAGCTATGAAACCTCGGTACTGCTCGATAACAACGAGCTGATCGAGGAACTGATCCGGCAGCTCCGCCACCATATCCAGAAATTCCCGGGGTTTGCCGACGGGTATTACAAACTGGGGCAGGCTCTTGAAGCCAAAGGGCTCAAGAACGAGGCAATGATGGCTTTCCGAAAAGCGCTCGAGATCAACCCAAGCTACGAAACCGCCAGAAAATGTTTCTGGAAGAGATGACGGATCATTTAAATGCCCCCCAAAAACGCTAATCAACAGCGAAAGAGACTCGGCGACATCCTGGTCGAAGCCGGGCTGATCACTGGCGATCAGCTTCAAGAAGCCCTGTCGAAACAGAAGATTCTCGGCAAGCGCCTTGGCAAAG
>CAZPCO010000171.1:0-7219 GCA_964585025.1 uncultured bacterium
GATTCTGGCGACTCTGGTGATTCCGGCGACTCTGGTGACTCCGGCGACTCCGGTGACTCCGGTGACTCCGGTGACTCCGGCGACTCCGGTGATTCCGGCGACTCCGGTGATTCCGGGGACTCTGGCGACTCCGGTGACTCCGGCGATTCTGGTGATTCCGGTGATTCCGGTGACTCTGGTGATAATGATAAACCTGCTGATGAGAACAGTGATGACAGCAGTTCATCAGATGATTCTTCGTCGGATTCCTGAACTGATTTAAACTTCAAAAGCAGCCCCCGTCTTCGTGAGGGGGCTGTTGTCCGTAAGGAAATGACCCGAGGTCGGGTCATTTTTTTTGCAGAAAGAAACCATAGTTTGTGATAGCATTAACAAACCAGACAGCTGACCAATTCACAGCTTTGTTTGCAGCACTAAATGGCATGTATCAGGAGGGAAGGAAATGTACGAAGCACCGAAACTCAATTTGAGCAAAAGCCTGGCAGAATTTGCGCATGGAAAAACCTGCACTCCAGGCGGAGTTTTAGGCATCAGACGTCCTTACAATTTTGTCGAGGGCGAATATCCGATTTACTTTGAACATGGCAAAGGTGGTCGAATAACTGATGTCGACGGTAACGAGTATCTCGATTATCTCTGCGCTTATGGTCCGATTATCATCGGTCACCGCGAAGAAGAAATCGACAATGCCGCTATCGAGCAGATACGCAACAAAGGATTCTGTTTTTCGCTTACCCAGCCGATTCAGAATCGTCTGGCCGATAAGTTGAAAAGTTTGATCAAATGCGCTGAAATGACTGTTTTTGTTAAAACCGGTTCAGACGCCACGACTCTGGCAACCAGGGTGGCACGTGGCTACACCGGGCGTAATAAAATCATGCGCTGTGGTTATCATGGTTGGCACGACTGGTGTGTTGAAGTCAAAGGCGGGGTTCCGGCAAAGCTTTACGAAGATGTTTACGAATTTCATTACAACCATCTCGAGCAGCTTGAAGATCTGATGAAACAGCATGGCGACCAGACGGCTGCCATAATTGTCACTCCGATCGGTCACCCACTCGCTGAACAGGTCGAATATCCGAAACCTGGCTTTCTTGAAGGAGTCAGGGCTCTGGCTGACAAATACGGCGCTGTTCTGATCTTCGACGAAATCAGATCTGGCTTTAGAGTGCATATTGGCGGTGCTCAGACCCTGTTCGGAGTCACTCCCGACCTTTCAACTTTCGGCAAAGCCATGGCCAACGGTTACCCGATTGGTGCCTGTGTTGGCCAGACCAGGTTCATGAAAAAGATCGAAAAGGAAGTGTTTATTTCTTCGACGTTCTTTCCCAACAGCCTCGAATTTGCCGCTGCTCTTAAGACACTCGAGATTCTCGAAAGAGACAAGGTTCTCGATGTCATAAAGAAGAAGGGTGAATGGTTCAACGCCGAACTTGGAAAAGTGCTCGCCAAGCATAAAGTTTCCACCGCTGCTTCGCCGGTGCCGCAGATGCCGTTCGTCACCTTCAACAAGGATGAATCCAAGTCTTATAAGGCGAAAAGAGTTGATTTCTATACCCAGCTGATCAGGCGCAAGATTTTCCTGCAGCCATATCATCATGGTTACATCGCTTACCGCCACACTGACGAAGATCTGAAATATACGATCAAAGCCATTGACGAAGCTCTGTCGTTCGTCGATGAGAAAAAATACTGAGGAAGATGCCCATGGAAAAACTCATCATCACTGCAGCTATCTGCGGCGCCGAAGTCACCAAAGAGCACAATCCCGCCGTTCCCTATACGATCGCGGAACTGGTTCGTGAAGCTGAATCTGCTGTAAATGCCGGAGCTTCGATCATTCACCTGCATGTGCGCGAAGATAATGGCACTCCCACCCAGAGTCGTGAGCGTTTTAGAGCGGCGATTGAAGCTATTCAGGCCCGTTGCCCGAAGGCGATCATTCAGCCTTCTACCGGTGGTGCAGTAGGCATGTCAAACGAGGAACGCCTGCAGCCTGTTGATCTGCGGCCCGAAATGGCCACTCTCGACTGTGGCACCGTGAACTTTGGCAATGACGATATTTTTGTCAATTCTGAGAATACGATCATTGCTTTCGGCAAAAGGATGCTTGAACTGGGCGTCAAGCCAGAAGTGGAAGTTTTTGACAAAGGCATGATCGATACAGCGATCAGGCTGCAGAAAAAAGGCTTCATCGCTGCCCCGATGCATTTCAATTTTGTAATGGGCGTCACTGGCGGTATTAGCGCATCGGTTCGCGATGTGGTTTACATGCAGGGCAGCCTTCCTCCCGGCAGTACCTTCACCGTTTCCGGTGTCGGCCGCTCCCAGTTCCAGATGGCTGCAACCGCTATTCTGCTTGGTGGGCATGTGCGTGTTGGTTTTGAAGACAATACTTACCTGGCCAGGGGCGTTCTTGGTGCTTCTAATGGTGAAATGGTCGCCAAGGCCGTCAGAATTGCCAGGGAACTTGGTCGTGAGATTGCGACTCCAGATGAAGCCAGAGCTATTCTTGGGCTGAAGGCCCGTTGAAAATTCAGGAAAGGTTCAACTCAGATGTTTGACAAGATTATCAGTAGAGATGATTTTGCCGCCCTGATCAAGGATGACATGGTGATCATGGTCGGCGGTTTTCTTGGATGCGGCACTCCTGAAACTCTTATAGACGTTATCGTTGCCAGCGGCAAGAAAAATCTTACCCTTATTGCCAACGACACTTCGTTCGTCGACCGTGGCGTCGGCAGACTTGTCGCTTCCAAACAGGCAGCCCGGGTTATCACTTCGCATATCGGCACTAATCCTGAAACCGGTAAGCAGATGGTCGAAGGCACTCTCAATGTCGAGCTTGTGCCTCAGGGAACACTCGCTGAGCGTATCAGATGTGCTGGGGCCGGGCTGGGTGGCGTTTTGACTCCAACCGGAGTTGGCACCGTCGTTGAAGAAGGCAAGCAGAAGATTATGGTCGAAGGCCATGAATATCTGCTTGAATTGCCGCTGAAGGCCGATCTGGCCGTTATTTACGGCAGCACCGTCGACAAGGCCGGCAACGTAGTTTATAACGCTACGACGAGAAACTTTAATCCGCTTATGGCCATGGCGGCACCGGTTGTTGTGGTTGAAGCCATCAAACTCGTGGAAATCGGCGAGATCATGCCTGAACTGGTCATGACCCCGGCACCCCTGGTTACCCACATCTTCAAATCAGAAAAGCACTGACAGGCAAGGAGCAAAAGATGATAGAAGATATCGAACTGGCCAAGAACATTATTGCCAAACGTATTGCCAGAGAATTTAAGAACAATCAACTGGTTAACCTGGGTATCGGTCTGCCGACCATGGTTGCCAATCATATTCCCGCCGGAGTCAACGTGATTCTGCAGTCAGAAAACGGTATGATCGGCATGGGGCCGGCTCCGGCTCCGGGCCACGAAAACCCTGAAATCACCAATGCCGGCGCAGCGCTGGTAACCATTCTGCCTTATGGCTGTTATTTTGACAGCGCTACTTCTTTTGCCCTGATCAGAGGCAAACATGTCGAATACACAGTGCTTGGGGCACTCGAAGTCGATCAGGAAGGCAGTCTCGCCAGCTGGATCATCCCGGGCAAAAGAGTTCCCGGCATGGGCGGCGCCATGGATCTGGTGGTAGGCGCAAAGAACGTTATCGTTTCAACCCTGCACACTGAACGCGGCAAGCCGAAAATCCTGAAAAAGTGCCGTCTGCCGCTGACTGCCCGCCATGTTGTCAACCTGATTGTTACTGAACTTGGTGTTTTCAGGGTCACGCCCGGCGGTCTGTCGCTCATCGAAATCAATAAAGACAGCACCGTCGATGAAATACGAGCAAACACCGAAGCCGAATTCATGGTTTCGGAACATCTCAAAACCATGGAAGTTTAAGCTTTAAAGCAGGTAATTTCGAGTTGGTAAACTGTTGTGTTTGCTGATATGATGATTTGCCAACCTTATTGGCGTTTTGTACAAAGCAGAGTCTTAAATAAACTTAAAAAAGCAAGGAGAAATGACTGTGAAAAAAGGATGTCCCTACGGAACCCACCGCGTTATCGAGCCAAAAGGTGTACTGCCCCAGCCGGCCACCAAAATCGACAACACCATGAAGATTTACGATAACGAGATCCTGATCGATGTTCAGACCCTGAATGTCGACTCAGCCAGTTTCACCCAGATCGAAAAACAGGCCAATCATGATATCGAAGAAATCAAAAAAATCATGATGGGCCTGGTAGCCAAGCAGGGTAAGCACAAAAACACCGTTACCGGTTCGGGTGGCATGCTGATAGGTACCGTTAAAGAGATCGGTCCGGCTCTCAAGGGAAAAACCCCCCTTAAAGTCGGCGATAAAATCGCTACCCTCGTTTCTCTCTCTTTAACCCCGCTGGTTATCGAAAAAATTATCGAAGTCAGACCCGACATCGACCAGGTCGATATCAAAGGCCAGGCAATTCTGTTTGAAAGCGGCATTTATGCTGTTCTTCCTAAAGATATGCCCGAAACTCTCGCTCTCTCGGTTCTCGACGTTGCCGGCGCCCCTGCCCAGGCTGCTAAACTCGTGCATCCTGGTGATATCGTCGTCGTTATCGGCGGCGGCGGCAAATCAGGTCTGCTCTGCCTGTATGAAGCCAAAAAGCGCGCTGGCATCAGCGGTAAGGTCATTTGCGTCGGCGGCAGCGAAAAGAGCACCAAACGCGCCAAAGATCTCGGTCTTGCCGATGAATATTTCGCGTTCGACGCTACCGATGCGGTCGGCATGTATAACAAGATCATGGAACTGACCGATGGAAAACTTGCCGACCTGGTAATCAACTGCGTCAATATTCCGAATACTGAAATGGCAAGTATTCTTGCATGCAGAGACGGTGGCACCGTTTATTTCTTCAGCATGGCGACCAGCTTCACCCAGGCTGCTCTTGGCGCTGAAGGCGTCGGCAAAGATGTGAACATGATCATCGGCAACGGCTACACCAAAGATCATGCCGTTATTGCTTTGCAGGTTCTGCGCGAATGTCCACCAATCCGCAAACTTTTCGAAGAAATGTACTGCTAACAGGAAAGGAAAAGAGTAATTGAACAGCAATTACACTCGTGACGAGCATATTCAAAGACGTGCGAAGCTGTTTCCGAACGTCAGCGATACTGACTGGAACGACTGGAAATGGCATGTCAGAAACCGCATCGAAACCGTTGAAGACCTGAAAAAATATGTCAAGCTTACCGACATGGAAATCGACGGGATCAAAGACTGCCTGACGACGCTGCGCATGGCGATCACGCCATACTATCTTACCCTTATCGATCCTGAGAATCCGAATGATCCGGTTCGCAAGCAGGCGATTCCGACCGATCTCGAACTTTATCGTTCGCCGGCTGACCTCGAAGATCCATTGCACGAAGATGGCGACTCGCCGGTCAGCGGTCTGACGCATCGTTACCCCGACCGAGCTCTGCTGCTGGTAACCGACCAGTGTTCCATGTATTGCCGTCACTGCACTCGCAGGCGTTTTGCCGGTCAGAAGGATTCGGCAATGCCTGGCACTCAGATTGACAAGGCAATCGAGTATATCGCTGCCAACCCGCAGATCCGTGATATCGTCGTTTCAGGGGGTGACCCGCTGTTGCTGGCCGACAGTAAGCTCGAGGGTATTCTTCAGAAACTGCGCGCCATTCCGCATGTCGAGATTATCAGAATCGGCACCCGCACGCCGGTGGTGCTGCCGCAGCGCATTACCCCAGAACTCTGTGATATGCTGAAAAAGTATCATCCGGTCTGGGTCAATACGCATTACAATCACCCCAAGGAAATTACCACCGATGCCGCCCGCGCCTGTGAATTGCTCAGTTATGCGGGTATTCCGCTTGGCAATCAGTCGGTACTGCTTGCCGGGGTCAACGATTGCGTGCATGTAATGCGCAAACTGGTTCACGAACTGGTTAAGATCAGGGTCAGACCTTATTATATCTACCAGTGCGATCTTTCCTACGGTTTGTCGCATTTCCGAACTCCAGTGGCCAAGGGTATCGAAATCATTGAAGCCTTGCGCGGTCATACCAGCGGTTTCTGTGTACCCACCTACGTTGTCGATGCGCCGGGTGGCGGCGGCAAGATTCCGGTAATGCCCAATTACCTGATTTCGAGCGGCTATGAAAAAACCATTCTGCGTAACTACGAGGGTGTCATTACCTGTTACAACGAACCTGAAGGTTACAAGCCGACCTGTAAGTGTGAAGCCTGCCAGAAAGGTAACGTCGAAATCGAAGGCGTTGCTGGTCTGCATCAGGGCAAGATCTCGCTCGAACCCGAAGGTCTGAAACGCAAGAAGCGCAAAAAAAGAACATGATTCTATGGGCAGGTCGCTTGCTGAGCTGATAGACGATTGTCGCTGCGTTGCCATCATCGGCATGGAAAAAAACGCCGGCAAGACAACTGTTCTGAATCATCTGCTCAGCCGCCGGCCGCCTATCATTCAGGCCATAACCTCGATCGGGTATGATGGCGAAGATACCGATCAGGTAACTGGTACTGAAAAACCTGCAATCTACGTTGGCTGTGGCACCTTGGTGGCCACAGCCAACGGTCTTCTCGGAGCCTGTGATTTTACCCGTGAGCTGTTGCGCTTCACCGATCTTCATACTCCGATGGGCGAAGTGGTGATCGTAAGAGCGCTCAGCGATGGGTATGCACAGATAGCCGGCCCATCGACGACCGTGCAGATGGGGCGGCTGGTCGATATGCTGCGCAGCGAGAAAACTGACCAGATTTTTATCGACGGTGCCGCTGCCCGGAAATCGACCGCAGCTATTTCTGCCTCGGACGCCTGTATTCTGGCTACCGGTGCCGCCTGCTCCGGTGATATCGATCAACTGGTTGAGCAGACCCGTCATTATGCCGAACTTCTCACCCTGCCGAAGTTCACCGACCCGCTTATCGATACTGCTTCTGCCTGTGGTATTGGTGAATGTCGTATCTTTACAGAGGGTAAATTGGTTGCCGGTGTCGATTCCCTTGACGACAGCTGTGTCGAGAATATTCTTGCCCAGGCCGGTAACCCGACAACCGTAGTTTTTCACGGTGCCGTCACCAGACAGGTAGTGCAGAAGCTGCTTGATAAAGCCAGAAAACTTGACTGGTTGAAACTGGTCGCTGAAGATGGTACCCGACTGCTGATGAATGCTGATCAGAAACGTGAGCTGCAGGCAAGAGG
>CAZPCO010000172.1:0-7214 GCA_964585025.1 uncultured bacterium
GAATCACTTTTCCGGAAAAGCTGGTTATCACTGGCTTTATAGCCAGTCTGAGCGGGCCTTCACGATAGCCAGTGCGGTGGCGAAGCGTTATTGCCTCATATCCTTCTGAATAAGCCGTTACTTCCATTACTTCATTATCTTTGGCAGAAAAGTTGAAGCTGCCATCCAATCCGGTAGTCAGCTGTTTCAAACCGATCATGATCACTGCCCCGGCAACTGGGTTTGCCGTTACAGCATCGACGACCTGGCCTGAATAGTTTTTTTCGATCGAGCAGGTATCGCTGCTGATCGAATCTTTTACCTCATCGATTGCTACCGAACTTTCCGTAATGTCGCTTTGAGGAGGCTCATCTGAAAATGACCCGATGTTTCCGGCTGTCGTCATCTTTTCGGGAAATGTCTTCTCGACAGCATCAGAATCGGACTGCATAAGACGGTAACGCTCCTGAAGCTCCCGCAAACGGGTTCTGATTCTCTGTCGTTCGCTTTCTTTTTCTCCTCTTTGAGATGATGATGAAACTGTCGGCGCAACCGCGGCCTGCTGCAACAACTTATGTCTCTTTTGAATTTTGATCATGCCGGCAGTGTGAATGCCTTCTTCGATAGCCAGCGAACCTGTATTGACGAAAGATGGGTGCTCAAAAAAAACTGTCTGCTTTCTTTCAGTGCGAAAATCAGGATAAAATGAGCCTTCTGCGTCGAACTCAAACCAGTCTTTTCGATTAAACGAGTATTTCCAGCCGGCCAGTTCAATCTGCTGCAGCGCACCCTTCGGACGAATCTTTCCTGCCCGGCCATCAAAAATTACCAGCAGGCTGTTCGAACCGAGATACTCAATCAGCGAAGCAGCAATCTTTCTAACTTCACTTTCTTTAATTTCCTGATCAGGGTAAAGCCTGCCTGAGCCTAACCCCGCAAGCGCACCTGTGCCCGCGAGTAATTGCAAAGAATTGCCCAGCCAATGCGTAGGCCCAATATCCTCAAAATCAGTTTGAACGCTGATCAAGATTGGAAAAAGCCTCATTTCGCCGCTAAGAGTTTCCAGCAGTCTGGCAAAATAGTGCAGCCCTTCACTTCTGGAAACAACCCTCTTCCATTGCCAGTCACCGTCTGGAAGACTTTTGATCAAGCCCCGCCCGACTACAGGCATCAGGTCTTCCGGAACAGAACCATCAACGGTGATCATTTTTTCAGGCTGCATCGTTTTGAGAACCGGTTTGAGTGCTTTGATAACTCTTGCCATCTCCCTGACGAGAAATTCGCAGGTAGCACCTTCAGGCGATTTGCCTGCGGATGCAAATATGAAGCCTGAGAGCACGGCCATGACGAAAGCTGCCAGCAGCAACGACAGGCTCTTCTTTCCAGACATGTTCAATCACCCTGCTTCCTGGCAGGCTCGATGTCTGCACGCAAGCGATTTTTGCATGATATTCCAGATGAATTTACGACATCCGGCGTGATCAGAATAATCATTTCAGCCTTTTCATAGGTATCTTCATTGTGTTCAATACGTTTAACGAGTTTTCTGATCAGCGGAATCCGGCTCAAGAATGGAATCGGCCGGCGATTGTTGGTTTTTTTGTTGCGAATCAGCCCCCCAATGACGACCGTTTCACTGTCTTTGACTCTTACCATCGTTTTGATGTTTCTTTTTGCCGTCCAAGGGTGACCTTCTACAAGCGACAGGAGCTCAGTAAGATCGATGTCGACTTTCATGGTGATTTCGTTGTCTTTATGGATGAATGGTTGTACATTCAGCTTGATACCTACGTCAGATGTAGTCCAGTTGTCGCTTGTCGATACAGACATGCTGGCTGCGGCTGCAGCAAAGTAGTTCGTCGTCGTGTTTTTTATCGGAATCTGCTCAGAAATATCGATGCTGGCTTCCTCTTTGTCCATACATCGTAATGTCGGGTTAGCAAGGGTTTTCACACGATTGTTATCCTGAAAAGCTGTAAAATTGGCAGGAATAACTATGCTCGAGGCACTGAAATTCTTAATGTCATCAGTACTTACCAGCTGGTCAGGCAACTTGATACCTATTGTTTCGAGGTCTTTACGTGATATTTCTATCAATCGAATGTGAATTAGAGCCTGTCTGGTCGGGTCCTGATCTAGTTTCTTCATCATTTCAAGAGTTCGTTCTACCGACGATTCCGGGCCCGAAACCAGCATCATATCAGTTCTCTTATCAAATGAAACCTTGACTGTTTCCTTTTCACCAAGGTTTTCTTTGATCAAGGCAATCATGTCTTCAGGCTTGGTATTCAACGGATGAAAGTATTCACGCCGGAAAGATTCGCCCGCCGACAGCATTTTTCCTTCAAGGCTTCTGACCGCAGTTTCGTAGATATCTACCGCCTCGCGGTCTCCAGTTAAAATGATATTGCCAAGGTCTTCCTGGGTTTTTACCCGTGCGATTATCTCGCTGCTGACCATTTCGGCAATCACTGTATGCAGCTTTTCATAAGGAACTTTAAGCGGCAGTATGCGCACAACCTTGCCTTCAATCTGCCTGGCGTTAGCAACCGTCATAACCAGCAAAGTCTTTTCATCAACGATTGTCAAAACCAGGTCGTGAACCTTCAACAATGTTTCAAGAGCCCGACGCAAACTGATTTTCTGGAAATAAATGCTGACCTTTTTTTCTTTGAGGCTGTCGAGTGAACCATCAAGACCAATATTTACTTCAGCAATCTGACCCAGCGCCTTAAGAACATCCCCCAGGGCGAGATTTGATAAGTCAGCGCCCTCGACCTGCGCCTGATCGGAAATGCGCAGCAATGGATTTTCTCGGCGCGAGATCCAGAAGTCGCCATCTTCGACTGTGAGTATGTACCCGGACTTGTCAGCAACCTGGCGGAGTGCCTCTTCTGAATCGCCCGCGACTGTATCAATTTCGATGCGACACTGAACCGGGTCGCGGAAATGAATCGATCGTGCCGCCTGCTTGGCAAGTTCGCGCATGACCGTAGCAGTATCCGAATTGCTGATCGTCAATCTGGTGGATTCTTTTTCAGCATCTTTACTGAATTTTTCGGCTGGTCTGGTTTTTTCCGCACTCGTTTTTATTGCAACACCAGGGGTTGCAGGTTCAATCAGCGAATATGAATTGTGCTTATCCTGCGGCTTTTCAGCGTCCTGCGTTGCAAACTCGATCTCCATTGAATTTTGCAGATATTTAACCGTCGGCGATAAGGTTTTTTTGAGAAAAAAGGTTGCCCGCATAACTGCCGGGTCATCTGAAATCTGCATTAATCTGGCCATTTTTACCGGGCCACGTTCGAAATTCATCAGAAAGGGTGAAGCGGCAATTTTTGCCCCGAGTATATCGGCATAAAAAAGTGGTATCGATGATTCTCTGCAGATTTTTGCCGAAACCGGGCCATCAAAGGTAAGAATGTAGCGTCCCTGCCGTAGATGAGCACCTTCAAGACTTTCAGGAACAAAGTCGAGACGCATGAACCTGCAGCCTCCGCTTTCACTGAATAACTGCGGCAAACCGGCAAGGCCGACGAACAGAATTATTACGACCAGTGATGCCGACAGGCGACTGGCTGATCTGCTGCTCCAATTTTTCATATCAAGTTTACAGTATTTCACAGATCATTTTTCGGCACGAATCTCTTTATTCTGAAGCATTAAAATCGTCAGCCATATGCCGATTAGTTGAGTATAATTATAAATAAAATAATCTAAATTCAGGGATAACCATGGCTAGACTGATAACCGGTGCGGCTTTTCAGAGACCTGTCGAGCAGTTCTTTGAAGAGAAGGGCATATTCACAAAAGATAAATTGGCCGAATTAAAAAAACGCGCTGCTGACTCAAATCAGCCATTTGAAGCAATTCTGATCAGTGAAAGCAACCTTCCGGAGAGTCAGTTGTTCAAGCTGCTCGCCGAAGCCTACGGACTCAGCTTCAACGAGGGCGGCACATTCGTCGCCTTGGAGCAGCTTCCAGAACGTGTCTCAGCGGTTTGTCGCCGCGAAAAGCTCCTGGCAGTAAGTCTGGAAGACCACAATTTAACGCTGGCAACTGCTCAACCTGGCAAATCCAGAGGCCTGATACCGCTTTTTTCCACACTCGGATATGAAATTGTCTTCCAGGTCACGACACCTTCGGTCATTGCAGCAGGCCTGCCGCCCGAAGAAGAAGAACCTTCGACTCAGGCAGATCTTTATTCAGGCATTCATTCACTCGCCTCGACTCTGAAAGCATCGGAAGGAACTACCGCAAAAGAGGCTGAAAAAATCAGCGATATCAGCGTCAGCCTTGACACTCCATCAGTTTCTGAACTGGTCAACAAAACCCTGCTGCTGGCCGTAAACCAGGGAGCCAGCGACATACATGCCGAGTCCACTCACAATGGTGCCCGCATCAGATTCAGAATCGACGGCGTTCTTGTTGACCGGCTTGAAATTGATTCTTCGACTGCCTCAGGCTTTTTCTCCCGCCTGATGATCATGTCGCACCTAGATATCACCGAAAAGGTGATGCCTCAGGATGGCAGCTTCAAAGTAAACTGTGAAGATCGCGAAGTTGAATTCCGAATTGCCTGCATGCCCGGCATTTTCGGGCAAAACATAGTTCTGCGCATTCTATCAGGCTTCGAGAACGTCAGACTAAATCTGGAAACTCTCGGAATGCTCTTCGATGAGCTCGAAATAATCAGAAGTGTAACCCGTTCCCCGCACGGAATGATTCTGGTTGCCGGCCCCACCGGCAGTGGCAAATCAACGACTCTGTACAGCGTGCTGGAAACCCTTTCAGATCCACGGCTCAAATTTATCACCATCGAAGACCCGGTCGAAAGGCGTATTCAAGGCGTGCAACAGATTCAGGTACGAGTTAACCGAAACGAACCTGAACGCTCATTGACCTTTGCCCGCGGCTTGCGAACAATCCTGCGCCTCGACCCTGACATAATCATGGTCGGAGAAATTCGCGACGCAGAAACCGCTCAGATTTCTATGCAGGCAAGCATGACGGGGCATCTGGTTCTGTCTACCGTTCACGCCAACTCTTCTGCTGAAACATTACGACGCTTGAACAATATCGGTATCGATTTTCACCTGCTTATGAGCTGCCTCAACCTGGTGTTTTCGCAGCGTTTGATGCGTAAGCTGTGCCTGGATTGCCGAAAGCCTCGCGCTGTAACGGCAAATGAAAAAGCTTTGTTTGGAAAAATGAACGTCGAGCAGGTGTTCACGGCAAATGGATGTCCCAACTGCATGAAAATGGGCTACACAGGCCGCACCGGCATCTTTGAGTTCCTGCCGGTTTCTGAAGAAATGCGCGATCTTGTTGCCCAGAACGGCCTGACAGAAAGCATGAAATTCGTTCGCGAACAAAGACTTCGCACCCTTTTTGAATCAGCCCTGATCAAGGTTGGTCGCGGAGTTACCGACTTCAATGAACTTGAAAGAGTGTGTGGGCCTTGTCTTTAATTGATCAAATAAACGAATGGCTGTTAAAAAAAAGCCAGGTGTACATTCTGGAGATAACCAGCTCAAGTTTGCGCTGGATCTCCGGCACTTTCCTTGACAACCGGTTTGTTCTGCATTCTCTTAGAAAGCTCCATACCGAAGAGCCATACTTTGCAAGGACTGATGGTATTCCTGAATTGAACACGGGAGCGCTGGTCAGAGATTTACGAAAAATAACCAGTTATCGATTTCCTCTTGAAAAGCATGTTTCGATTGTTCTTGCCGATGCAATTTTCAACCTCGGATCTTTTCAGATTCCGGCAGTTGCCGTCAAATCCGGCTTTCTTCCGCTTCTTGAACGGGAAATGCACAAAAGCACCACCATGACCCATAAGGATTTTGCCGTCAGACATGAATTTGGCGAAAAGCGTGACAATCGGGTTCCCGTTCATTACTGTGCAATACATCGAAATTTTCTCGACGATTTGAAAAATGTCTGCAACGAAGCCGGGATCGTTTCATTATCAATTCAACCGGTTTTTACAGGCTTCTCAAACATGCTTAAGATTGCCGCACCTGAATCCCGCCACCCTTCAATCTTTCTACATTTCGACAATGATGCGATAACTGCAGGCATATATAACCGTGAAGGCCTGCGAGCCGTTCATATTATCAACATCGGCTTCAATACCATGCTGAAAGCTATTATGGAAACCTGGCAATGCAGCCGTTCAGAGGCTTTAGCCCGAGTTACCGGGCAACTAGTTCTACTTGACGATCCAAATTCTGATGCACAGGCCGAGATAGAGATCTATCGAATACTGGAATCATTATTTACCGATATGCTCCAGAAAATCTACGGTTTTCTTCTCCTTTATTCAAATGATCATCCTGATGAATCAGGTTTTGTCAGGATAATTTTATCAGGAGAAGGCACCCGGATAAGAAATATTGACAAGCTTGTTTCAGCTAATCTTGGTATTCCGGCATTCATACTTGATTCAGAGATTGAACCAGCCGTTTCCAGCCTTTCATTACCTGAAGGCGAAACCCCGGCCACTCTTACAGCCGTTCTCGGCAATATGCAGATGGCTCCATGGCGTCTGGAGCATTTCGACAGGATAATGGCCGCATGACGACAGCCTACGAATATATCGACCGGGAAGAGAGGCGCATCAAGATGCCCGTCTTCTCTGCTGCAATAGCTCTGGTTGCCTCCATAACAGCATTTGGGTTGCTTGCCGGTATGAACCATTCTTCACGCACTTTTGAAAGAGAATATGCGGCAGCAGCCGAACGAATGCAAAAAGAATCGCAAAGCTTTATCGACCGCGCAAGCGGGATGTTACCGCCGGAAACCCTTTTGAACGATGTAGAACGACAGGTAAATGCTTACAACTTGAAAATTGGTGGAAAATTCAGCATCTGGACCAGATTGTTCAACGCCATCGAGAATGCCATGCCAGAAGGCGCTGTAATCACTGCGATCGAAAACCCCTTTACCTCAAAACCGTTATTTGCAGCAGAAGATCGATTTTTCAGATTCAGAGTAGCCGTGCAGAATACTGAGCAGGCAAATGCATTTTACATGAAGCTCTCTGAAATACCGGCCTTCGAAAACCTTAACTTTACGCCGCGTGGAGAAGTAAAAGTTCAGGGAAGCACCGGTTTCAGCATCGATATTGAGTTCAGATTCAATGAAACAAACTGAGCGAAAAAACAAGGCAATTATTCTTTTGCTGGCTTCATGGGCCGGCATAATTCTGCTGCTGGCAATTATCTCTT
>CAZPCO010000173.1:0-7184 GCA_964585025.1 uncultured bacterium
CTCTGCTCCTCGCAATGACACGGACGTATTTCAGGCGAGACTGCTTCGTCGCTCCGCTCCTCGCAGTGGCCATGGATAAACGTTGTCAAATGTATGTCATTGCGAGCGCAGCGAAGCAATCGCCATTTTTCAGTCAAGATTGCTTCGTCGCTCTGCTCCTCGCAATGACACGGACGTATTTCAGGCGAGACTGCTTCGTCGCTCCACTCCTCGCGAAGGCCATGGATGGCCAAGTGTCAGTTCGCTACAGGAATGCAGCGAACTGACCAGTGCCAGAGTTATTTCATTGCGGCGCAGCAAAGTAATCGCATTGTAGTGGCCGGGACTCAGGTTTTGGGCGTCATTGCGAGCGCAGCGAAGCTATCGTATTGTCGAAAGAATTATTCAGGAGCCTCAGGGGTTTGGTAGTTTTTGAGGCTGGCCAGGCGACAGAAAATTGCATCGGTACAATTCTTCGATATCGAGCAGACTTTTAACATTCAGGTCGGCAGGGCTGCGAAAAATTTCCTGCGGCGTGCCGGTCTGAACGATTCTACCCCCCGAATAAATCATGATACGGTCAGCAAGGGAGCAGGCCTCAAAAACATCATGGGTGACCATGACAATCGGGATACTGAACTGCTGCTGAATCTCTTTGAGAAAGTCGCGCATTTTCGCCCGCATCTGGTTATCGAGAGCCGAAAACGGCTCATCGAGCAGAAGAGCGTATGGATCACCGATCAGAGCCCTGGCAAAAGCCACCCGCTGTTTCTGGCCGCCTGATATCTGGCCCGGGTATTTCTGCAGCAGTTCTTCGATCTCGAATCTTTTCGCCATTTCCATCAGATGCCGCTCACCTGTTACCTTGTCTTTTTCACGCAGACCGAAGCGAATATTTTCGGCAACACTCATGTGCGGATACAGCTAGGTGTCATTGAAGACATAACCAAGCCGGCTTTTCTGGGCCGGATTGTTAACCCAGGCTGCAGAATCATAGAAAACATGATTATCGGTGTGAATACTGCCCGAATCTGGCGTCATCAGACCGGCAACCAGCTGCAGAGTAAGACTTTTACCGGCTCCGGAAGCCCCGAACAGAACTCCAATCTCTTTGTTCACTTCCCAGGCAATGTCGAGGGAGAAGCCGGCAAAGTTTTTTTGAATCTTGACCCGAAGCGTCATTTCAACCTCCGGCCGGCAAAATATCTTGAAACGAAAACAGCAAGTGCAGAAACCAGAGTGAGAACCACGACAAACAACTGCGCCCGGTTCCATTCGCCGAGAGTTGCGAGCGAATATATCTCGATGGGCATGGTATTGGTTTCTCCGGGAATGTTGCCGGCCAGCATCAGAGTGGCACCGAATTCACCAAGGGCACGCGAAAAAGCAAGAATGAGGCCGGCAAGAATACCATGTTTCGCGAGCGGCAGAATGACCCGTCGGGCGGTTTCCCATTCAGAGTGGCCAAGGGTGTAGGAAACCTGTATAAGATGCTTGTCGACCGATTCGATCGCCGCCCTGGCAGCCTGCACCATCAGCGGCAAAGCAACGACTGCCGAAGCGACAACCGCACCCTGCCATGAAAAAATCAGAGTAATGCCGAACAGATCGAAAAGATAACGCCCAATAAGGCCATTTCTGCCGAAAAGCATGATGAGATAATAGCCGGTAACAGTGGGAGGAAGCACCAGCGGCAGCATGATCAGTATTTCAAGAGCGCTTTTGCCCGGAAAGCTTCGCAGGGCGAGAATGTAAGCGAGCGCCGTGCCAACGAAAAACACGATGATCGAGCTGCAGAAAGCAACTTTCAGCGAGATTCCGAGGGGCACCCACCATTCCAATTTACTTTGCTCCTTCTTCTTCTTTTGCTGCTGCCGAAGACGGAACAATGAAGCCGGCGTTCGTAAATACAAGCTGACACTCCGACTGCGAAACAAAGGCAATAAACTTCTCAGCCAGCTCAGAAGCTCCCGATGCACTCAACCTGCCGACTCCGTAAACGATCGGCGAATGTTTCGCGGCAGGAACGCGAAGCAGCTGCCTGACTTCCCCCACCCCGGCTGTTGCAGCATCGGTGCGATATACAAAACCGCCGTCAACTTCGCCGCGCACTACGTAATCAAGCACCTGGCGAACGTTTTCGCATAAAACCAGGCGATCCTTCAACGCATCGCATATGTTTGCCGATTTAAGCGTCTCTTCGGCATAACGGCCTGCCGGAACGCTCGCCGGATTGCCGATGGCGATTTTTTTCCACCCGGCACTTCCGAGCTCTTCAATAGAAACCAGCGTGGTCGTGCTTTTTCCCGGAGTTATGAAAACCAGCTCATTACCGATGAAAGGCTTCGGATAACCATCCGCAATAATTGCCTGACCAGTCGCGGCATCGCCATCGGCAGTCGGTAACTTGAGTCTGGCAAAATCACGCAAATCGGCTGAAAAGAAAACATCTACGGGCGCGCCGCTGTTGATCTGACCGAGAAGTGCTCCCGAAGCGGCAAAATTGAATTTGACGTGAACGCCGGGATTCTTTTCTTCGAACATTTTGCCGCACTGCTCGAGTACATTCTTCAGGCTGGCGGCGGCAGAAACAAGAATCGAATTCTGTTCAACTGCGCCGGCGAGCGAATTAACAAAAACCAGACAGATGATTAACAGTATCTTCGCAAGAAGAGTCTGCCTCGTCATAAGTTATTTCCTTTCGTTAAACCAGCATGCAAATCAACAACACCGCTGACATTCTATATCCCGCCGGCCAACTTTGTCACTGAATTCGTTTCCGGAGCAGCAGACCCGATTTGTAATCAAACCCAAATAAACAGCAGGCAATATTCTGCACCGTTCCCGGAGCTTTGGTTCTTGAGCCTGTCGCAAAGCGACGAAGCAGTCTCAGTCCCATCATTCCCATACTTCAATGAATAAGAACAGCAAACAATATACTCAAATCTGACAAAGAACATAACCATGGGACAGGTTCAATAACAAGTCGTCGTTTACAATATCATATAATAGCATTTAATCACTTTTAATCGTGATTATAATATTGACAATATACGACTGTTTATCTATATTGCAACTGAAGAACCGGTAATTGCCTGTGGGAGGGAAATGATGATCAGTCGCCTGGCCTCTGTCGATAAAAGTGTTTTACCACTTTTCAGACTGCCCATATCTGGAATTGCGTGCTGTCTTGGCTTATGCATACTGCTTGCCACAATGCTCTTCTTTCCGGTTGCGGCAATTGCAGCCGAAGAGGTTGTTGCCCCTGAGGCAGCAGACAATTCTGCCACGGCTTCAGGCACCGGGCTTGTCATCACCGACGGGCGCGGCAAAAACGTTGCGCTGCCTGCTTTGCCTCAACGCATCGTGATTACCGGCAAGGCTGCATTCATGGTTCTCGACGCCGTTTACCTTTTTCCAGAAGTCTGGCCTAAGGTTGTCGGAACCGGCAATGGCGGTCAAGGAATGGATTCCTTTCTCTCTGCCGTCGATCCAGACTATGCCGTTAAAGCTACCTTGGGGCGTGAACCTGGCCCCGAACAGATTGCCGCCTGCAAGCCTGATGTCGTCTTGATGAAAAAGGCCAGCACAGAGAATCTGGGCCGATCACTCGAAGCTCTTGGCATTCCGGTCGTCTGTGTTGATTTTGAAACTCCTGAAGAATACGAACGCGATCTGGCGATAATCGGCCGACTTACGGGGCAGGAAGCAAGAGCCGCCACTCTGGCCGCGATGATCAAAGAAAGAATTCAAATGGTTTCCAGCGCTTTGTCGGGCCTGGATGATGGCAAAAAGCCCCGGGTTCTCATGCTGTATTACAGTTCCCGCGACGGCTCGATATCATTCAACGTGCCGCCAACCAGCTGGATGCAGACCCTTCTGGTGAAAATGGCCGGCGGGCAGCCGCTTTGGGAAGGAATTCAGCTCGGCCAGGGCTGGACCAAAATCGGGTTTGAGCAGATTGCCGCCTGGGACCCCGACAAAATATTCGTTGTATCGTATTTTGAAAATTCAGACAAGGCAGTTGCCAATCTCATGGCTGATGAACACTGGCAGGCACTGCGTGCCGTCAAAAGTGGCAATCTGCTTGCTTTTCCAGGCGAACTTCTCAGCTGGGACCAGCCCGATCCGCGCTGGGTGCTTGGTCTGACCTGGCTTGCAGGCAAAATGCACCCGGAGCTTTTCCCGGAACTGAACATGCAGAGCGAATTCAACAGATTCTTTAAAGAATTTTATGGCGTCAGTGATAGTATAATCGAAAAAGTTATTCGACCGACTCTGCACGGCAATCTTTGATTCTGACAAGGCCAATAGACGCATGCTGAAGCCTCATAAATCCAATCCAGTAATGTTTCTCGCCATAGGGCTGCTGCTGCTGATCATTTTTTCACTCTTTCTTGGCCGGTATCCTCAGCCATATTTCATGTCACCGCAACTGCTGCAGAGCGACACCATGGCCTGGCGCCTGTTCTTGGACCTACGACTGCCGCGCCTGATCGCAGCCGCACTGGTCGGCATGACTCTGGCTGCGGCTGGCACCGTTTTTCAGACTATCTTTGCCAATCCCCTGGTCGAACCAGGCTTTCTGGGTGTATCGCCAGGAGCGGCTTTTGGAGCGGCATTCTGCATAGTTTTTCTTGGGAATCAGGCTTTCATGGTTCAGATCTTCGCAGCTTTCTTCGCAGTTTCCGGGTTGCTGTTCTCTTATGCCCTGGCCACCCGCATGCGTTATGGCGGCTGGATACTGCGGCTCGTGCTTGCCGGCATCGCAGTTTCGGCACTTTTTTCATCAGCGCTGGGAATTCTTAAATATCTCGCTGACCCACTGAGCCAGCTGCCAGAAATAACCTTCTGGCTGCTGGGCGGCCTGGGAAGCATCACCTGGGATCGATTGCTTCCGATCTTACCGGTGGTAATCATTTCTCTCGGGGTGATGCTGCTGATGCGCTGGCGCCTCAACGCTCTGGGACTCGACGATACGACCGCCTTTTCGTTAGGTCTGGCACCGGCGCGCGAACGCGCCATTCTGCTGTGCGCGGCTGTCGCTGCAACGGCTGCGGTAGTTTCTGTAGCCGGCATGATCGGCTGGGTTGGGCTGATCATACCGCATCTGGCCCGTCGATGCTTTGGAGCCGACTGTCGTGAGGCAATGCCGGCTGCGATACTGATGGGCGCATGTCTGGTCGTTGGCTGCGACGATGTCGCACGCTGTATCATGGCCGGCGAAATTCCGCTCGGCATTTTAACTTCGCTGGTTGGTGCAGCCGGTTTCATGGTTCTCATGACTTCGGGCGTGCTGCATCGGCAGCAATAGTGGAGGCAGCAGACATGCAACAAGAACTTCTGACCTTCAAAGATGTGTCATTCACTTATCCAGGCGGTGACCATGAGGTATCCCGCGGTATCGACCTGGCGGTAGCCCCCGGAACCATAACTGCAATATTGGGGCCGAACGGAGCCGGCAAGACAACTTTTCTGAACCTGGCGCTGGGCTGGCTTCAGCCGCAGGCCGGCGGCATAATGTTCGATGGCAAGGCAGTAGGAAGCTGGGGTCGCAATGAACTGGGCCGCCAGATGGCGCTGGTGCCTCAGCGCGAAAGCTGCGCTTTCGAACACACCGTACTTGAAACAGTCGTTCTTGGCCGCACTCCACATCTCGGACTGCTGGAAATGCCAGGCAGTAAAGACTTCGAAATTGCACTTTCTGCCCTCGACCAATGCGGTCTGGCATCTTTTGCAACCCGCACCGTCAATTGCCTGAGTGGCGGCGAAATGCAGCTGGTACTGCTGGCAAGGGCCCTGACCCAGGAACCACGCCTGCTGCTTCTCGACGAGCCTTTTTCCCATCTCGACCTCGCCAACAAGAGCCGGCTGCTGCAGGTTATCCGTAATCTTTCCGGCAGGGGCGTCACCATTCTGATGACCACACATGAACCGGAAATTGCCGCCGCCATTGCCACCCACCTGGTATTGATGCGTGCCGGGCGTGTTCAGCGCATCGGCCCTCTTGGCGATGTCCTCACCGGGCCACTGCTCAGCGAAACTTATGGAATACCAGTCGAAGTCTGTGAAGTTTCAGGGCGCAAAATTGTGCTATGGTGCTGAACAAACAGCTGAGTGCATGAAATTCATGGCCATGCTTTTAAAGGAAACCCGCAAATGAAACTCATTACGGTGGCCGGCCCACCCTCATCTGGCAAGACCTCGGTGATTCTGAAGCTGATCGAAGCCAGCAGCATCACCATCGACAAGATTGGCGTCGTTAAATTCGACTGCCTGACATCGTTCGATAACCTGCGCTACGAGGAAAAGGGCATTCGCGTCGAAACCGGCTTTTCGGGCAAGCTTTGCCCCGATCATTTTTTCGTCAGCAATATCGAAGAAGCGGTACAATGGGGAAACAACTCTGGCTTCAGCCTGCTGATAACCGAAAGCGCAGGCCTTTGCAACCGCTGCTCTCCTTACATTCAGGGAATCCTCTCGATCTGTGTGATCGACAACCTGTCCGGCATCAACACACCGCGCAAGATTGGTCCGATGCTGAAAATGGCAGACATTGTAGTAGTAACAAAAGGCGACATAGTTTCTCAGGCAGAGCGCGAGGTCTTCGCTTTCAACATACGTCAGGTCAATACGGCAGCCAGAATCATTTTCATCAATGGAATCACCGGGCAGGGTGCTTCAATGCTGGCCGGGCAGATTCAGAACGCCCGTGAAATCACCGGGCTGCGTGATATGAAGCTCCGCTTCACCACCCCGGCTGCTGTCTGTTCCTATTGCACCGGCGAAATCAGAATTGGCAACGAATACCAGATGGGAACCATGAAAAAAATGGAGTTCAAAAAAAGTTGAGCGGCAGAAAAACACTAGAAACAGTAATGTCAGTTCCTTTAAGCCAGCTGCTGGCAGAACACCCGGTCTGCCGCGACTTTTTCCTGAACCTGAGAATTGCCGATCTCGACTGGAGCCTGCCTCTTCACGCCGCGCTCGATAAAGTCGACGCAGAAATGATTTCCGAGTTTGGCCTCGACCGGGAAATGATCGTACGTGATTTCTGCGAATTTTACACCGCCTTTGCCAGAACCGCGGAGCAGGGTCTAAGCATCAGATCTCTCACTATTGCCGGCGGCCATGGCAAATCAGGAGAGCCTGAACTGGCTGAGTTGACCATATCAGTAGGTGAGGTAATCAGCATCGTCGGCCCG
>CAZPCO010000174.1:0-2402 GCA_964585025.1 uncultured bacterium
AGTCGGCTACGAAATGCTGCAGCAATGGCTTAAGGAATGTTACGACCACGATCCAGCAACCTATTACCAGAATCTTTTCGCCCGCTATTCCGCTCATATTGCCGGATGCGAAGCACAGGACGACATCACTTTGATCATCATGATCTGTTCGTAAATTTTTCGCTTGACGTTCGCCTTTTATTCGCCTATATTTAGGGTATGAAAAGCTTGAACGGAGGCGATTTATGACCCCAGATCCATTGACCCCGAAACAGCGCACAGTTCTTGAATTCATTCGCCGTTTTTTCGCCGAATGGGGCTATGCGCCGACCATCGCCGAAATATGCGATGGCCTTGGCCTTGCTTCGACGGCTACCGTCCACAAACATCTCAAGACTCTCGTCGAAAAGGGGCATCTTGATTCTTTGCCAGGTCGTTCCCGCGGTTTATCGGTTAAACCGGGCCTCGTCGTTCAAGCCCGCAGCGTTGAAGTGCCTCTTCTCGGCCGGGTTACTGCGGGGCAACCGATTCAGATCAACGAAGTCCCCGAAACGATAAGTCTGCCCGAAGCTCTGATTGGCCGTGGCGAGACCTTTGTTCTCGAAGTGCGTGGTGATTCGATGATCGATGAAGCCATCAAAGATGGTGATCTGGTCATTGTCGAGAAGCGCAACAGCGCCAACAATGGCGATATGGTCATCGCCTGCATCGAAAATGAAGAAGTGACGCTGAAGCGCATTTATCGCGAAGGCGAGCGGGTGCGACTGCAGCCATCCAACCCGGCGATGCCGCCGATCATCATCGAGAATCGCGATGTAACGATCAAGGGCATAGTTATCGGAGTCATGCGCAAATACCGCCGCTACTGACCACAGATGCAGCAGACAGAAGAAATTCCCACTGATGAACACGGATGCACACGGATCAGAAGAATAAAACGATGACTGTTGAAGCAGGCCTTGAGCAGGCAGAAGAAGTTCCCACCGATGAACACGGATAATTTATGCAGAAACGTATAGCATGTCTTGATCTCGATGCATTTTTTGTCGAAGCAGCCCTGAAGCTTCGGCCAGACCTTCGCGGTCGACCGATGGCGGTGGGTGGTGGCGGAAACCGGGCGATTATATGCTCGGCCTCTTATGAGGCACGGCGTTTCGGTGTCTGTTCGGCAATGCCGGTCTGGCTGGCGCGCAGCAAGTGCCCGGAACTGGTTCTTCTGCCGGTACCTGAAAATATTTCCGAGTTATCGCAGGCGGTGCGGCAGCGTCTTGAAGAATTCTGTCCGGTAGTAGAGCAGGCTTCGGTCGACGAATTCTACCTTGACTTTACCGGTTGTGATCGCCTTTATCCGACCAACCTCGATATTGCTGACCGGATCATAGCTGCGGTCAGACAACAGCCAGGCCTGCCTTCCACCATCGGCATCGGCACCAACAAGCTGGTCTGCAAAATTGCCTCGAATCTCGGCAAACCGGCCGGGGTTCTCGAAATCCTGCCCGGTTCAGAAGGGGCATTTCTTTCGCATCTGCCGGTCGGTGAGATACCCGGCGTCGGCTCTCAGATGCAGCGGCTGTTGAATTCGATGGGCGTCTACTATGTTTCAGACATTCTTACGATGCCGGTAGAAGCATGGCGAGCGGCTTTTGGTCGCACCGGCGAGTATATTTTCCATGCAGCGCGCGGCATTTGTGAGACAAAGGTAATTCCACCCGAGGATAAACCTCAGCGCAAAGGGATTTCACGCGACATCACCTTGAACGAAGACACTTCTTCGCGGCTGTTACTGGCCAATCATCTCTCATATCTGGTTGAGAGCGCTGTTTACCGGCTGCAGAACGAACGACTGACCTGCGGCAACGTTATGGTCAAGCTGCGTTATGCAGACTTTGTCACCAGAACAGCATCCAGAGCACTTGCCCGCACCAATGACGATCGCGAAGTTTATGCCGTCGCCGGAGCCCTGCTGCAACAGCTTTTTCAGAGGCGTGTCGGAGTCCGCCTGATCGGCGTACATCTTGGAGCGCTGCAACCGGGCGGAGTTACCCCCGATCTTTTCGACATTCTGCAACCCGAGCATAAAAGGCAATTGCCTGAAGTGCTCAAGATTATCAGGGCCCGCTATGGCTTTGGCGCCATATTGCGGTCAAGATCATTAAGAATGCAGGGCAGGTCAGAACATTGATGAAAAATATCAGAAACAATCTCGACCAGTTAGTGATCGAATTAGCTCTCCTGAAAAGGAATCTGCTGCTGATGCAGATAGAAAATCTCGAAGACGAACTGCTGCCGTGTGAAGAACCGTTGGCCGGTTGCCTTGCAGCACTGAACCAGGGCAAAGAGATTCCCGATCGCCTGGTAATCAAAAAGGCCGCGGCCGCCTCGGCACAGTTGCACCGTCTGCATCATGAACTCAGCAGCACCGA
>CAZPCO010000174.1:2412-7148 GCA_964585025.1 uncultured bacterium
CCAAGGGCTGCAAATTACAAGAGAATCCGGTATAATTACCGGGTAATCGTGCATATCAAGCAACCCCCAGGAAAACGAGATGAAAATTGTAATCACTGACAGGAGCGGCCAGATCCTCTACGATGGAAGCCCGAGCCTGAACGGTAACGGTGTAATTATTGGCAGTGGCAATGAATGCGACATCCAGCTCAACAAGATGGGTATCGCCCATAATCAGATTCAGCTGCGTTACAATGCCGACGGGCTGCTGACCCTCCAGGATCTCCAGAGTCCCTTCGGCACCATTGTTAACGGCACCAAGGTTCAGCCGGGCTTCATTGTCTTCATAAAACCCGGAGCCTTCATCGAACTGTCAGATGACGTCTTCATACGTCTGCAGCTCGAAGGCGGCGACACTCCGATCGCCAACGCCGACGAAAAGCTTTTTCCGTTTTTT
Source organism: uncultured bacterium (assembly GCA_964585025.1). Taxonomy (GTDB): domain Bacteria; phylum Muiribacteriota; class Ozemobacteria; order Ozemobacterales; family Ozemobacteraceae; genus Rifleibacterium. The sequence continues at coordinate 2,849 of CAZPCO010000174.1, forward strand.
CTCAACAGTAACGAAACTTTTGTGCGCAAGTGCTTCAGTCAGATAAGAAGCAAGATTCCCAGGCAGCACTATAACGCAATTTCGGCTGCTGAAGGCGAAATGGTAACTCGCATAAAAGAACTGTCGGCTGTTCTCGAAGTCACATATGCCCTGAATTCGATCGGCAGCTTTCCGCGCCTGCTCGAATTCACCCTGGAAATGGCTCTGGCTGTAACCGGCGGCGAACGGGCTTTGATCATGCTGCACAACGAAGAACTCAGTCGTCTCGAGACGGTAGCGATGCAGAATTTTGCACCCGGCGAGATCAACGACGATCTGCAGGCAACCGCAGGTCTGGTAAGCCGTTGTTTCGAAAGCGGCGAATCTATGGTCGGGCCATCACACCGCTTCAAGCAACCGGGCAGGCGTGGCCGCAATCCCGAAGAGGTCGGCATTGTTTCAGTGGCACTGGTGCCACTCAAAGAGATGGCCACGAACATCGGGGTTCTATATATCGATACCAAGCATACCAGCAGTATCATGACCGCCCGAACAGAACAGATGCTTAACATTTTTGCGGCCCAGGCTGCCGTTGCCATAGGTCGCACCCGGATGTTCCATTCGGCGACGACCGATGCAGTAACCGGTATTGCCAATCAGAACCTTTTTATGCGGCGGCTTGGCGAAGAATTCTGTCGAGCACAACGTCACCAGAAAGATATCTCCCTGATCCTCATGGATCTCGACCACTTCGCGGCTCTGAACGAAAGCCATGGCGAGAGCAACGGCAACCGGGTTCTGAAAGAAGTCGGCCGGATTTTCCGGGGTGCCACTCGAATTCACGACGTGGTGGCCCGCTTCGGAGCTGACACCTTCGCGATGCTGCTGCCTGAAACCCCGTTCGCCGGGGCGGCAACAGTTGCCACCAAGCTCAAAAACACCCTTTCAGAAACCAAAATTCGCGCCGGCAACAGGTCTATTCAGATTACCGGCAGTTTTGGAATTGCCAGCAGCTCAAAAAGTACAACCCGGCCTGCAGACATGCTCAAAACCGCCGAAAAGGCGTTGAAACTTGCCAAGAAGCGCGGCGGCAACCAGATAGCCTGACCAAACAAGAGGAAGCAGATGATTAATCCACTCGACGATCTCAATATCTCGCGAAATCAGAAGAGCCTCGATGAACTCGAAAAGCTGGCCGGATTTTCACCAAACAAAGGCGGCAGCAACAAATTCACCGAACTGGCCGGCAAACTGGTCAAAAGTTCAGAAAAGCCCTCTGAACGTTCCGCTGAAGCTGACGCCGACAAATACTGGCATATTCATAAAAAATTCATCAAACAGTATGAAACGTCAGGGCGATCATTTGCCCTGTTCATCGGCGATCTGCTTGATATCATCCTGGGCGGCCCGGTTCAGACGCGCCTGGTCAATGATATGATCGAAGAGAAAATCACTCGCATGCGCAAGGCCCGGGAAGCCGCTGCCGAGCCTTCCACCCAGAAGCACAAGGTTCAGGCAAAGCGCAGCTCAAAATACGACGTCGAAATCGGTGGCGAAAAGCGGGTGTTCTCACGGCATTTTCTCAAACGCAAAGGCTTTCTGGCTGCGTTATTTCTCGACAGCGACGAATACCCGTCGTTCAAAAAGCTGATCAGACAGATCGAGACAGTATGCCGTGAAACTCTTAAAGAAAGTATACCTGACAGCGAAGAAAAGCGCCTCGCTGCTTTAAAAAAGATTATCGACGAACTGCGCTACGAAATTTCCCAGTCGGAAGTCGTGCATGCATGGGCACTGCTCGAAGCCGACGGTTTCAAGCATCTTGAATGGGTGTTCAACGAGACCCACAATCTCAACCTGGTGCGGCCGAATTTTTACGAAGACCTCGACAAGGCTTACAGAGACGGAAAAAAGCTTATCAAGCTGCTGCTAGAAGACATTCAGTCTGCCTTTCCTCCTTCCGAAGAAAAGCAGGATGCCTACGAAGACTATTTGAGCAACATTCTCGAAATCTATACCCACCACCATTTCGTCCTGAAGTATTTCAACCAGACACGGCCCAGCATCTCTCTCAAAGACTTCGAAATAACCCGCGAGGAACTGCACGAAAAGATCCAGGATCTGCGTGAAGAAAGCGATGAACTGAGACGGCGCATCAACCAGATGAACATCGAGAAAGATCAGGCTCTCTCGGAAGCCCGTTCGTTGCGAACCCAGAATGAAGAGCTTAAACAGAAACTTGAACGGCTCGACCCGGCCGAAGTCAAAAAGCAGCTGCAGGCTGCTGAAGCCAAGGTCAGAGCCGCCAGAAAAGAACTGCAGGAAACCATCGAAGAAGAAAACGAACTTCTCGCCGATATGCGCAAACTCGACGAAGAAAACCAGGAAATGACCCGGCGACTGCAAAACCTGCACGCAATTCCTGATGAAGACGCCTACTCGGTCGAAGGATTGATGATCGGCAAAAGGGTTGCCATATTCGGAGGTGTCGGTCGCGATCATTATCTGCCTATTTTGAAGGAAGCGGGAGTCGCCAATGCCGATTACGAATGGTATGAAGGCTACCACACCATCAGTCAGGCCCGCACTGCCGAGATTGTCGGCCGATGCGATCTCGTAGTCGTTGTTACCAGCTATGCCGGCCATCTGTTGCTTTACCAGGTGCGCCCATGCATCAAAGAGCATCAGCATTTCTTCAAGATTCACAACAGCGGTGCCGGTTCGCTGCGCAAAGAAATTATCAGGGCCTTCAAGAAATAACTAAATCCGCATCGCGGTGGCGGCGTTTGCAATTATGGAAAACATGAAACCCGAAGAGTTGTGGCAGCAGGCGATTGCCGGCAACCAGACGGCATGGCAGAAACTTTATGAGCTTTTCGGCAGCCGTGTTTTCCAGTTCTTTCTCAGAAACACCCGCAACGCCGATCTTGCCGCCGACAAAGTTCAGGAAGTCTTTCTCAGAATCTACAAAAATCGGGATGCCTTCAAATACGGCTCTCTGAAGACCTGGATTTTCAGAATCGCACGCAACCTTCTGATCGACGAATGGCGCAAAACCGGGCAGCGCGAAGTGCCGAGCGACATATTGCCCGATGTGGTCGATGCGGGCATACAGGTTGAAGAAAGTGTAATCGACGCCCTGGAACATCAGCAGATGGTCGTATATATCGACGAATGTCTTGACAAGCTTGAAGAGAGCGACCGCATGGCAATATGTCTTGTCTATATAGCGGGCTTGAGCATTCCCGAGTTCGCCGAAGTGATGGAACTGCCTGCCGGAACTGCAAAAACCAGGGTCAGGCACGCAAGATTGAAACTTGACGGTCTGTTGAGCGAAAAATTACAGATCAAAAAGTATGAGAAAACCGTATGAACTGCCAGGAATTCAAAAATCTTATCGATGGCCTTGAAAACCTCAGCAGCCCAGGTAGCGATGCTGAAGCGCATCTTCGGGTCTGCGGATCATGCCGCAAGCTTCTAAAATATGAAGCCAGACTGCGGCAAAGTCTGGAAGAAATGGCAACGACACCTGTGCCGGCCGAAATCGCCCGGAAAATTCTTGCCATCCCGCAGACTGTCGCCGCAACAGAGGCAGCTGCTGCTCCTGGCTGGCTGCAGAAAATTCAGAATCTGCTCAATTCATTTTCCTTCAGACTTGCCATCGTCTCAGGAATCAGTGGTTTTTTGCTCGCAGTCATACTGATACGCGGGCCGGTCTCCCAACCGCCTGAAAAAGCGGCTGAAAAAATTTCTCTCAGTAGGAATTCCATAAATGAAAGCAAGCCTGAAACTAAAGAAAAGCGGCTGCAGGAAATTCCGGTCGCTCCCGCTCCGTCTGCCACTTTACCGATGGCAGGTGCTTCAACCCTGCCGCCAGCCGATCTGAAGATTCAGCAATCGGCAGCATTGCACGATCTGCCAAAAAAGGTTAAAGACATGGCACCGCCGGCTCCGCCTGCCGGCACAATTCCAGGAGCCATGAGCTTTTCGCTCGAAGAGAAGGCAGACCGCCTGGCCCTGGGCAAAGAAGTCGATAAAGGGCAGTTTGCCCGCCCCCCTGAAATGGCAGAAACAGCCGCCGACGAATCTGAAGATTTCGTCGCAGCTGCAGCCCCTTATGAGCGGGAGTCAGTGGCAGCTGACGGAAAACTCGTAGTAGATGCCGGCATGAAGGCAGTCAACCGGTCAGAATCTTTTGCACCGGCGGCCGAAGGCAGCAAAGCTGAAAGTCAAAGCTCTGATCCGCGGGCACAGCAGATACTCGACTACCTGACCACCAGCGGCCTTGCCGACAAAGAGGGCTTTATCGACCTCGACAAAC
>CAZPCO010000175.1:0-7133 GCA_964585025.1 uncultured bacterium
ACTGCCCATAACGCCATTCCGCGTGACGCTGAAGCTACTTTCTATATACCGGTCAGCGAAGCAGACAAGATTTCAGAAGTCATCGCCAATCTTCACGAAACCATCAGATCCGAATTCGCCCTCACCGACCCAGGCATGAAAATCAGCCTCAAAAACCTTCACCAGACACCTGACCGCCGGGCCATGCTCAGTTATGTCAGCCTGAAAGTTCTCGACCTCATTAGTTCGATTCCGCATGGTGTCGCTGCCAGATCTACTGAAATGCCTCACCTTGTCGAAACCTCTTCAAACCTGGCAAAAGTCTGGATCAACGAAGGCAAACTCTTCGTTCTATCCAGTCAGAGAAGTTCAGTCATGAGCCGCCGCGATGCAATAACCGCCAGAATTGAAGCAGTGGCCCGTCTTGGTGGTGCCAGATCTCACAGCGGCAACGGCTATCCGTCCTGGCGCCCTGACTTCAAATCCCCGCTGGTCAAAAAGTGCCGCGAAATCTACATAGATCTGTTCGGCGAAGAACCTCGTGTCGAAGCAATTCATGCCGGTCTTGAATGTGGACTGATCGGCAATCTCCACCCTGGAATGCAGATGATTTCGCTTGGACCTACCATCAAGAACCCACATTCACCTGAAGAAAAGCTGTTTCTGCCATCCCTGAGCAAAACCTACCAGCTCCTGACCAGAATACTCGCAGAAATCTGAACTCAATGAAAAAGATCACCCTAAATCCGGCATTAATGCCGGTAATTTTGCTTCTTCTGCTGCTGGCCCAGCTCGCTGGTGCCGAAACCCGACTGACAATACTGCATACCAACGACACTCATTCACACCTGCTGCCTTTTGAAAGCAAACAACACGGCCCTGACTGCGGCGGAATCGTTCGCCGGGCTGGGCTCGTCGAAAAAATCCGCAGTGAAGCAGGTGAAATTCTGTTTGTCGACGCCGGCGACATTCTACAGGGAACTCCCGTCTACAGTGTTTTTAAGGGTGAAGCATGCTACAAAACCGCCAGAGCATGCGGCTATGATGCAACAACTCTTGGAAACCATGAATTGGACAACGATCTCGCCAATCTGCAAACCCAGCTGGCAACTTCCGGAATCAGGCTTCTCTGCTGCAATGTTTTTCATAAAGATTCCAGAAAACGGGTCTTTGCCCCCTATCACATTTTTCTCAGACAAGGCCTGAAAATTGCAGTCATCGGCAGCATCGGCAACGAAGCCTGGGAAGACATTGACCGCAAAATTCGCGCTCCGATGCGCCAGACTGATCAGATCACCGAAGTTCGCGCCGTTGCACGCTATCTCAGACCACACGTAGACCTTATCGTTCTGCTTTCACATGCCGGCATCGAGTTTGACAAGCAGCTTGCTGCCAGTGTCGCTGAGGTTGACATCCTGATCGGAGGTCGCACTCACGAAGAGCTGCAGACTCCTGTTCTGATCGCTCACACTCCCGAAGCCGGCAAAACCGGAAACGGGCTTGACGGCACAATTGTCGCCCAGACCGGAGAATGGGGCCAGTTTCTTGGTCGAATCGACCTGGTTGTCGAAGAAAACGGGCAAATTGCCAGCTGGTCAGGGCGCCTGGAAAAAGTTACCCCGCAGTATGAGCATCTGGCTCCGGCCAATTTGAAAATGCTGGTTGAGGAATATGCCGGCAAGCTCGAGAAAATCATGAATTCAATTGCCGGGCAGACTGCAGCTGACTTGACTTATCCCAAGGATCTGCGTAAAAAGGCCATTCTCCCCATGGGAACCTTCACCGCGATCAGTATGCGGGCCGCAGCCGGCTCAGATGTCTGTATCATCAATTCAGGCGCAATCCGCAGTGACATCAAAGCCGGAAACATTACCCGTGGCGCAGTTTTTGAAGCTCTGCCTTATGACAACTCAGTTGTAACATTCACCATGACCGGTAAAGCACTTAAAAATGCTCTTGATTTTCTTGCCGCCAGCTTTGGCGATCCAGACGGATTCCAGTTCGATGGCATATCCGGAACCTTGAACGCTGCAACCGGCAAGGCCGAAGACATACTGGTCGGCGGCAAACCGATCGATGAAAACACTGATTATCGGGTTTCGACTTCCTCGTTCATGGCCAATGGAAACGTTGCTGGCGACAAATTATTCGCAACTATAACCCGCATAGAAGATTCAGGAATTCTGATGCGCGATGCAGCATTCAACTGGCTTGAAAAGAACAGAACCGTTCCTGACCTGTCGAACCCGGCCGTAAAAATAGTGCCGCCGGTCAGATAAGAATCAGCGATAAAACCAGAGGTTTGCCATAAAAACCAGGCTGGATGAAACCAGCACTGAAACCATCCCGAAACGCAGAAACGCTATCCGGCTCCAGTGGCCGTGATAGCGTTTTCCTATTCCCCAGTAAATACCGTCAGAAATGACGATGCCTGCCAGACAGGTAAACGCAGAGAAAACCGGGTTCAACTGCAGGCCAAGCAGGTGGTTGACGGGCAGAAAAGCGGCGGTAAGGCATATAGCTCTGACCAGAAAATTTCCCTCTCTGATGAAACGCGGCACTATCTGACGCCGGCTTACAGAAGAAAGAGTTCCCTCACGCTGCGACCATTTCCAGCGAACGCTGAGAATCGCTGCGAAACTTACAATATAAGGCACAAAAAACAGATCGGTTCTGGCCAGACCGTTCAGCAGGCTGATGTTGGCACCAATTATCCAGCAGGCGGAAATTGCGAACATATAGAAAATCGGCCTGACGCGCAATAGCTCGTCCTGGCTGCCAGGCATCTCGAGAAACATATCGACCAGAGAAACAAGAATTGTGCAGATCAGCACCGGAATATACCATTCGGGGCTCAAGAGACTCCAGGCAGCGTAACCCATCAAGGCCACGCCGATGATTCCGGAGGTGCCAAGCCTGCCTGAAGCATTGCCAAACAGCCAGGTCGTCAGAAAAATTATACCGACTGAAGATAGTTGCCCGATGATTTCTGGAATCGGCTTGGTCGTAATTTTCATGATAATGAACAATGTTCCGAAGGGAATGATGATGTTATCGGCGCCGCCCAGAGAAATTGCCTCAAAACAGGTCACCAGAATCGAGATCAGAAGAGCCGAAAGCACGCATTCCATGCGGCCAACAGAAGTCAGAAGCAGCAGACCCAGGTGGACGATAAGAAATGTCGACAGCAGAAAGATGAATGACCCTTCGAGGCTTTTTCGCTCTTCTTCAACGCTGTAAACCTTAAAGCCGTATGAAACCCCTATTATTGCGGCCAATGCGTCAGAAACAGACAACACCATGATAGAAATCAGATAAAAATCGGGTTTTTCAAAATAGCTGGTGGCGGCGAATGTCAGATAAATAGCGACCGGATGCAGAATATCACCACTGGACTTTCGCTTTATTCCATGAACAGATTTCAACATCCCCATTTTCCGGGTGCCGGCCATCAGAAATACAAAAGCAATGCAAAGCCCTAGAATGGTCCAATGAGATTTAAATACATAGGCAAAGCAGAGCGAGACAACCCCACCGGTCAGATGAACGAATTTTCGCGTCGCTTCCTGTGAACAGGCGTTGAAACCGCGCAAAATTTCGCCAAGGCCTACCAGACACAGAAACAAGGAAGCAACAATCAGCGCTGACCCGACTTCTGCATCCCAGCTGACCATCAGTCACCACCTGAAGGAATATTTTCTCTTTCAGATTCTAACCGCCTGAGCTGGCAAAAGCAAGCAACTTTAGTCCTGCTTCAACTGATTCGAAGCCGTTAGATTGCCGGGTCTGAGATCCTGATTACCTGATCTGCACGATAAAAAGTTCAGCATCGGTAATGCCAATATGATATAATTTTGCCATGCAATACCTTAGATTTTTTATCAGAGGATTTCTCGGAATACTGCTGCTCACGGCATTTAGTGCCTCGTCAGCACAGTCAATTGCTCCTGATGCACTGGTTATCAACTTTTCGCCTCCATTTATCGATGGGCGAAACCTGTCCAGAGAGCTGTATCAGACAATTCTTGCCACTATGCGCGAAAAATCTTCTGACCTTGCTGCCCGCCTCGACTCTTCCGGAGCAGTATGGTCTGCAAATCAGAATTTGAGCGGTGTTCAATTTGCCGTCTTTTTTTCTGACGATGGAAAAAACGCCACCGAAGTATGCCGCAATCTGCTGCGTACCCTGGCGATTAAATTGCCGGGAATAAGGTTGCCGGTCGGCAGAGATTCGCTGCTGCTCAATCTGCATGGCCTGTGCAAATTCCCGGTTGGCGCCTCTGCACCGGAGCATCAGCCCGTCACAATTTATCTCAGCGACTCAAGTTCAAAAGTCGCATCAGCACTTGCAAGTGAGACACTCCAGCTCTGCGCTATGTACAGTCCAACCCAATTTACCAGTAACCCTGAAAAGTGTGTCGTATCTAACACAGAACCTGCTATTTACGAGATCTTTTCCTGGGAAAACAACTCCCTGAATTCATTCCTGTCTGCCAAATTCATGGGTGAATTGTTCATCAAGGAAATGGCATCCCCGGCATCAGCAAGCTATGAAGTTATCAACAGTCAGTTTGGTTTATCGCTCGCCCTGATAGTCAGCGGCAGTGAGCGCAGTCTTTTTCCGGCTGTCGAAAAAACCAGAGAATTTATCGGCTTGTTTGCAAAGAATTATACCGCCGGAGAAAGCTGGAGCAATTTTGCCAGCCGGACAATCCAGATCATCGACGACGACACCCGCAGTTTCCGCAAAAGAAGTCTCTTTGACGCATGGATGCATCATTGGAACAGCGAACCCGCCTCACTTTCCCTGCCGGTAAAATTTGCGCCTCCGGCAGTTCAACTCGAAGGTTTCTGTCACCCAGAGGCCTGGCATCATGATTTCAGCTATTCTCACGATGTTTACCCAAGATTCAGTGCCTGCAGCCTTACCGATATGCCTAACGGTGCCGACATTGCCATCAGTTTTGGTGCGGCCCCGCAATTGATCAAACTGCTTCGCGAGGGCATCGAAACAGACTCGGCATCTGTAGCGCCGCTTAATATTGAAAGCAAATCACCTTCCAGACTTGTGGTGAGCTTTTCCTGCCCAATCGACAAAGTCAGCAGCAATATTGCCCGTATCCGCTCGCGGGTAACCGGTTATCTATCAGAAAATGGTCTGAATGATGATTTTAAAAACAGCATCCAGATTGGCATAGCAGGAGCTGCGGCCATTCAGCCATTTGAACTTCGTGGTCACCTTGAAAACGGCTGGCCCCCTGCTCCAGACCAACACCTCTGGAATCAGCCTGATATTGCAAGCCTCTGCGAAATTCTGATGTTTTCTTCATCGGATCAAAAAGCTGTACAGAAACGCTGGGCAATAGCAACCGCTACCGGTCATGGCAAAGCGCTCATTCTTTCCTGTTTTGCAGCGCGTAATCTGATGCTGAAAAACTTCATCACTTTTTAAACACCTTTTTCGTCAGTATAATTGCAGGAACTGCCGATAGATGACCTGAACTATATGTCTGTTAGTTCAGGAGACAATATGACGGCTAACCGCTCTGGTATAAGAGAACTTCAGATTGCCCGCGGCCTGATAACGCTACGCTGGGCAAGCATTCCTCTTGTTTTTGGTTTCAGCATCTTCAGTCTGCACGCACTGGGAATGAGCTTCAAAATTGAGCCCATTTACATTCTCTGCTGCCTGCTGGCCGTAGCGAACGTTTTCTTCACTCTGCATTTTTCTCTGCTGTCACGGCAGATGACAATCACACATGGTTTGTCGACACTTCGGCGCCTTCTTCTTCGTGTTGTATCACAATTCTTCGCAAACATCCGCACCAGCGGGTTTCGAGGAATTTCAGGACTTCCATGGGTAGCTTCAAAGGTCTCGGCCATCATTTATCTGATGCTCCTGGAAACTCTGAAAGACCTTCCTTTCAACCCCTTTTCGCTGAAAAATGTCATGCACACACAGATTGTCAGCGACCTGCTGGTAATCATTCTACTCAATCGCTACACCGGCTCTATCGAAAGTCCGATGTTCTTCCTCAGCGTTGTCCCAATTACAGTTGCCGGAGCCGTCATGGGGTTACAGGCCGGAGCGGTTTATTCAGGACTGGCAACTGCAGCCTGGTTCATTACCGGTCTGCTGGTCAAATTTCAGTTTCTACCGCACGTCAAGTTCTATCCGCCCGTTTATGGTGACCTCAGCCAATGCACAGGCTGGCTGTATGCCAACTCCTCGATTATCGCCACCGGATTGTTCGCTACTGCTTTCCTGGCAAATCGTCTCACGACAGTTTTCAAAGAAAGAATTTTCTACCTCAACGATCTTCTCTACAAAAGCAATACCAGAGCCATTGCCTCGACTTTTGCCGCCGAACAGGGCTCGCATGCCTGGATGATCACCGATGCTGAAGGTAATGTCGAAAAGATCAAAGTCGACCGCAGCAACTTCTTTTCTGCCGATCTCGCCGGCCGCAATATTTTCAAAAGCTATCCAGAACTCGAACAATATGGCATGGGATATGTGATTCAGGCAGTTCTTACCAGTGGCAGCCGCCGGGTTCTCGAAAAAATCAAAGTCGTTTCCCAGGAAGGAACCGAACATCTTTTCAATGCACGCATTTCATGCTTCCGCGATTGCGATGACAAACAGAAGATTCTCGCCATTTTCGAAGAACGTACTGAAGAAATCTTTCTCAAATCCAGAGTGGATAATCTGGGTAGAGAATTGAACGAAACCATGGTCAGCCTTGAAAAAACGACCCTCGAAAACCGGGAAAACCGTCGCGCCTTCGAAGAAATGCAGAAAAACGCCAATGAAAAGGCGATGGAAATCGAACTGCTCAATCAGAAGCTGAAATCGGCAAAGAATGAAAACTCCAATCAGAACAACCAGATTTCCAGCCTGATGACTGAACTTGCGACCATGAAATCATCGAACGACAACCTGACTGCCGAACTTGACTACAAACAGATGATTCTCGACGAAGTGTCTGAATTGATGAATGCCTGCAGCGAAATTGAAAATCTGACCGGACTGATCGAAAAGAGAACCCGCGATCTCTTCAATCTCGACAATACCTGCCTGCACATTTTCAGAGCAGAAGACAACGATCACCGGCGCAGCGAAATTCTTGACATCAGAAAGGCCTCACCAAGAC
>CAZPCO010000176.1:0-7130 GCA_964585025.1 uncultured bacterium
AATCTACATCTATGTGCGCACTGGCACGACACCTGAACCTGGCAGCGGCTGGAGCCCCTGGTCGCTGGCCGTCAGCAACGCAACCGGCGGGCCGGTGACTACCCCTCTGACAGTCGCGAAGCAGCGCTATATTCAATACCGCTGCGAATTTTTCAAAAATGCTACTACTGATGCCCCGGTTCTCGACAGAATTGAATTCAAATGCCGCGGGCTCGAGATTCTCAGCGTTACCGAGGCCCCTCTCCAGGTTTCCCAGGGGCAGGATAACATTCCCATAAAAGTGACGATGAAAAATTATGACCCGGGGTCGACTGCCTCTTTAACCCATCTGTTGCCGACATTCACCCTTGGAAACTACACATGGAGCGCCCCATCCCCCGCATTGCCATATAAGTTAGGTTTCAGCGAGGAGAAAGAGTTTACTTTCAACATCAATGTTGCCGATGATTCTCCGACCGGCATGGCGAGCATCGATGCCAACGCCACTGCCACCATCCCCGCCACTGCCATGGGCTCCCTGTTTTCCGACCTCGATGCCGATGTAAAAGATTACTGGGAAGTCCTGCGCAAAGCCGAACTGTCGATCGCGAAGATCGATACGCTCCCTCTTACGGTAACCAAGGGGCAGACGGTTACTGTCTGGATGACGATCGACAACATCGGTGGCACGCCCTTTACCATCGCTACGGCCTCTTTGAATATCAAGCCGGGCAGTTACACGATCACTATCGATCCGGCGGTAATCGGTACAGAAGTTGCCCCGGGCGGAACATTTGCGGCTAAATTTTCGGTCAAGATCGAACTCGACAGTGACTCCGGCGTTGCCACGCTGAATGGCGCAGCTACCGGCACCAATGTTCTCAGTCTCAAAGAGACTGGCACCAGTACGGCTATCATTCCAGATTCATGGACAGTTCAGAACCCACCTGAACTGGTCATACAGTCGGTTGTTGCTTCCGATACCGTGTATCGCGGTCAGACCGGGATTCCGGTTTTTCTCAATATAATAAACATCGGTGAGGCTCTGGCCTACTGGGATTCATCAAAGCTATGGTTTACGCATGGCAGTTATGACGACCCTCCTGAAGTGAAGACCGTATTTCCGATAGACGTTTATGGCGGTTTAAGCCGCATGGCTGAATACTGGGTGAACGTCAGGGAAGATTCGGCAACCGGCACCTCGGATGTCGATGCCAGCATCATTTATACCGATATCAACTCGGGCGATATCTATGATGATCCTCTTATCCGGGCGATATTCCCGGCTGCATGGCTGATAATCGTTGAAAAGATAAAGGTTTTCAAAGATTCGCAGATGCTTTTTGAATCAGACAGTTTCAATCTGCCTGCTGCCGGTCTAAGTGTGGACGTATATACCAAAGCTTTCGATCTTGCATACTACAAGGAATATGTCGTCAGATGGTATCGTCCTGATGGCAGCGAGTTTGCCGTTACGGTGCCGCCCAAAACCAGTGATGACATCGGGGCGGTTTCGCACCAGATCAGCATCGATTCGAACCCGATCAATATGGGCACCTGGCGGGTTAAGGTCACTAACCCGCTCAACACTCACACGGCATGCGAGAATGTTTTCCAGATCGTCAGCCCGGCTGAACCTTATATTCATATCAGTCTGCCGGCACAAGTTTCAGTCGGGCAGACTTTCAATGCATCTGCAACCATAATCAATTCAGGCGGCGCGGTTTTGAAGAATGCCTACCCTGGCACACTGCTGCCTGGTGGCACTGGCGCTGCCAGCTTCGTTCAGGTTCCTGATCCGACCGATAAACGCAATATCGATGGCAACAGTGCGGCAACGTTCAGCTACCAGCTGCATGCTGACACCGCCGGCGCTGGCTTTACGCTCAGGGGGGCAGCCTATGGAAAGGACGGCAACTCAGATGCAGCTCTGACGGCAGCCACTTATACCTCTGACCCATGTAAAATTCAGACTGCACCTGTATTGACCGTCGATTCTGTAACTGAAGCATATACGACCGTCTATCGAAATCAGCAGAACATGACCGTTTCAATGTGGATCAAGAATAGCGGTGAGGCTGATGCCGTCGTTGAAGCCGCTTCATTATCGTTCGATGCCGGGATGCATTATCAGGTGGTAAACCCACCGACGACCTTCCCGTTCATTCTTGGCGGCAATGGGGGAACGGCAAATATTGTTTTTACCGTCAGTATCGATAAGGACTCTCCAACCGGAGTCGTCAATGCAAGTTGTTCTTACCGGGCTCATGACGCCAACAATCCTTCTGCGGTCTACGGAATCAGGGACAAAAGTTTCGGCTGGACAATCTCGGCGGTAGCGGGCATCTGTTCGGCGAATTCGAGTTTCAACCCCCAGCAATACTCATTCAATGTCGGCCAGACTGTCAATGCAAGATTTATAAATCTTCCGCTGAATACAGCCTTCAGAATCAGGTTTTATAACGATTCACCAACTGGAGGGACGCTGGTAAAAACCTCCCCGCCTTTGAATTCAGGTGCTTTCGGTGTGTGCGATGACCAGTGGCTACTGGCTGAAGTTGCCACGACAATACGTCGCCGCTGGCGGGTTGTCATAGATGACGGTGACTCTACCACTCCGGCTCCCACAACAACTGCAGTTCAGTATTTTAACGTTCAGAATCCCGGTAAGTTGCTGGCAGGGCTGACTCTTTCTCCAACTGACCATGTGTTTGTTGGCGAGACCATTACCGCGACTCTGGTGGTTAACAATTCTCAAACGGCCGGATCGACGATTGGCTCTGTTACGCCGGCACTGTTGCAGAAAACTGGGACAGCCACTGGTAATGCCAGCAAGATAAGTGGGCCGGTTCCAATAATCGCTTCAATCTCACCTTTGATGCCAGGGGTCTTTACCTGGTCATATGAAGCCACTGAAGATACCACTGTTGATACTCTTAAAAAGTTTTCTCTGACAACCCTGTTGCCAGATTCTGCCAGTGGCTTTGATCTCAATACTGGCGTTGCGACTTCTTCACTTCCGGCGACCTCGAACGGCATCTATATTTACAGACGTGGCCTTGAGATCGGAAGCCTGACAATCGACTTCGCCACTGCTCTGCCGGGCGAAGAAGCGACCCCTCTGTATTTCAAGGTCATCAACAGCGGTAACTATCCCCTGACTAACGTCAAATGGTTTACCGCCGATATGCGCAATCAATGGACAGATTATATTTCCAAGGCTAACCTTGAATTTGCGCCGGAAAATTTTTCTGTGCCTGTTTCTGGTGAAATAGTGGTGGCCGGAAATTTATTGATCGATCACAATCAGGCATCCGGCTCATATATTGCCACAATGTCGGTTTATGAAGACCTGAATGATAACAGTTATTATGATTCATCGAGTGAACCTGGCAAGTTGTTCAGCGTCAAGGTTGAGGTTCCGAGAACCAAAAGTATCGTGATCAGCAACCCGTTTATCGATCTTGACAACTGGGCTCCTGGTCAGACGGCGATTATCAAAAAGCTGCATTATTTCAATGGTGGCAATCTTGAACTCGATAACCTCAAGGTCGTTCAGACGCCCCCGGTCGGGTCTGGTTCTTTTATTATGGCCTCACCTGCAAACCATGGCAGGCTTGGAGTGGCAAGCCCGGCTGTCAGTCTCGATGTTTCGGCATCAGTACCCCCTCTGCAGGTTCCTGGTATTTATATTGCCACTTTCACCATTTTTGATGATGAAGGCCCGGTTGGCCTCGATGCCGGTGATACCCAGACTCTGTTTGCGGTTAAAATAGGAGTTGGCATAAAGAGTTTCACTATCACTCCGATCCTGTTGGACGCAGGTATCGCGACCCCCGCGCATGTTCTTGAAAACCTGCCGGCTCTGCAATTCCAGATCAACAATACCGGCGGTCTCGGGCTGACTTCGCTGAAATCGCTGCCGGGCAATCTTAAATATCTCACCAATACGATCGCCACCGAAAACAACATGGCGATTTTTCTGCCGGCTAATGTTGCGGCCTGGGGTAACGGCCCCGGTTCGATGAGCCTGTATATTCCCATGGGTACGCCGGCCGGAAACTATTATCTTGGCAAGATGTGGGTTTATGAAGATGGCAACAACAGTAGCTCCTGGGACAACGGTGAAGCCTCGGCTTCTTTCGAAGTTAAGGCAACGGTTCCGAGCTATTCAGCCGTGCAGGTCATTCCTTCTACGGTAGACCTCGGTGATGTGGCTGTAAATACAGGTATCAGCAAAACCTTTCTT
The DNA here is from genome assembly GCA_964585025.1 of uncultured bacterium. Taxonomy (GTDB): domain Bacteria; phylum Muiribacteriota; class Ozemobacteria; order Ozemobacterales; family Ozemobacteraceae; genus Rifleibacterium. Next base: position 4,229 of record CAZPCO010000176.1, read on the forward strand.
TGCCGTAACATCGGTAATACCACCCTGACAAAGCTTCTATGGGAAAAAATTCCCCTTCTCTCACCTACGGACTCAATTCCAGCCACAGAATATTCCTTTTCCGGCCTGGGAGTGGACGTGCCGCCTGGTGCAATTTTCAGCCGGGAGGTTACTATCACTAAGATACCCGATGGAACTGACGATGGTGACTATCTGGGCAATATGGCCTGGCTATTTGAAGACCTTGACAGCAGCACTTTAAGAACAACCACTGATCCTGCCGACCCGCAAAGTGGTTTCAAGGTGGCGTGCCACGTTGGTTATATTTCTTTGCTGGTTGACGAACCCGTCGGCGGTATAGTTACGAGTGGCGACCCATATAGTTTGTCCGCCCCTGGCAATTTCTCGATTCTTAACAACGGTTCGCTGACGCTTGCCAGGCCCAGAGCCACAGCTACAGCCCTGATTTATACTCCTGATCCTTTCAAGTCGATTCCCGCTTCTGCCAGTAGTTTTGTTCCTGCCTCTATCGATTATGTCGTTGCCGGTGACCACAGCCAGACAGTGAGCTGGAAAGTTCAGGTGCCGGCTGGTGCTGATGCCGGAGAATATACTGGCACATTAACTGTATGGAACGATACTTTCAATTATGGTGTCATCGATCCTGGTGAGGCTATTGATTCTGCGCCCCTTACGCTACATGTCAACGCAAAGCGTGTAATAGAGGTTTGGCCTGATCCGGTGCTAATGCCATCGACACCAAAAAACACTACAATTACCAAGACATTTGAGATCCGCAATCGTGGCAATATACCTCTAGACTATCTTACCGGTATTCCGGTCAACATCAGAACGCCCGGCGGCGACCAGATTCCTGCCGCTTCCATTTCTTTCACGATAGCTGCTGGTACGGTGGTGCCAAATGGCTCTGCGCTGGCTACGGTAACGGTAGTTGTCGGTGAAGTGAACCCCGGCAACTATGTCAGCAGCAGTACCTTGCCAATGCAGATTTTTGAGGATCATGACAACCCGGGCTTTGGCTTCGATAGTGGTATAGAGGCTTACGATTCCTTCGAACTTCGCCTTACGGTTGGTGAGAAGAAGTTTTCCATCACCAGTCCGGTTACTTACGCGGCTGCAGCTTTGCCAGGTCAGACAGTCACCAGCAATTCGGGCACCGTAACTAATGGTTCAACCGATATCAACTTGACCAAACTGAAATGGCGGGCCGGCAACCTGGTTTCCGGCGCCAATACCATCGCTTCAGAGTACGTCTATTTTCTGCCGCCACCGGTCGCGGTCGCAAAAGGCGTCAGTCAGCCATTTACCGTGCGCGTCGATGTGTTGCCATGGATCCCGTCTGCATACGTGCCGCCCGGCACTTACATCGGAACCCACACCGTCTGGGAAGACGATTACGCTGATGGCATCCAGGACCCTGTCAAGGAAGCATCGGCCACATTTCAGACGGTTCTTGTCGTTTCTTCGGTTGCAAAACTGAATATTACGACCGATCCGGTTGCTCTGGGCGATGTGGTTCAGGGTGGCAGTTCTGCGCACGTTGCCGTTACCGTCGAGAATACCGGTAATGTGCCTCTTACGACCTTTGTGTGGGGGTTCACCGATCTTTTCAAGGGTGCCGACAGCATTGAAGGCTCGACCAGACTGAAAAACGATCCCATGCCTGCATCTTTGAATCCCACTGAGAGTGTAACGGTTGATGTCTGGCTTGAAAATATTCCTGACACCCAGCCGGTCGGTTACTATGAATCGAGTCTGGCAAATCTGACCCGGCTCGCAGCCTCAGGATTCGCAGAAGATACGTTGTCGATAAATTGCACGGTAGTTGCAGGTGGCCCGCCTCCGGCTCAGGTCGAAAAGCACAGCCTGTTTCAGGCGGTTGCCCCGGAAATTTTTGTCGCACCGGTGCCACCGGCTACCGATCTTTATTTTCTCTCGGCCTGGGTTTGCCCGGGCAGCGGCAGCGCCGATCTGGCATTTATTCAGTATGATGCGGTCGGGGTGCCGGTGGCAACTGTTTCGCTGCGGGTTGACAAGAATGGCAACATTTCAGTCAGTGATCCACATCCTGACTTCAAGGTCGTCGAGAGTGGCATTTCCGATGTCGAGCCTATTGAAATCGAACTCGAAGACGGTGGCACCGAAAGTTGCCGGTATTATCGGGTGTTCATGGCTTTCAGGCTCGTGTATGACTTGCCGGATATCGGGGCTGACTCGCTGAAAATCGTTCTGCACAATTCGAGCCCGGCTGACCACCATGCTGTCTGGTTCGACGGCGTCAAGCTGGAAAGGGCTTTCGAAGGCCAGACCAGACCGACAACCTATCACCCGGGGGCCACACTGCACTCGCCCGCCACAGATAAGTCTTTGAGCGGGGGGCATCATTATTACGAATGGTGACCACGGATAGAGAAAGAGGGATTTCCCACGGATGAACACTGATGGACACGGATGAATTCATTGGCTGGGCTCTTTGATGATTTCCTACGGATGAACACAGATGAACGCGGATAGATTTTCTGTATACTTGGGTGGGCGCTTTTTATTTTACAAGGCCTGAGATTGTGTTGCTTTTCGTGTGGTTCTGTAAAAAAAATTTGCGGCGCGTGCAGTATTAGAACGTGCTAAAATCAGCATAGAAATATGCTGAAAAGGGTATTAAGGGTTGCCCTGGTTATTTTTCTGGTCTGGGTGCTTTCGTCATGCGCTCAGGCCAATATGCGTGCGACCAAAGTCCGTCAGGGTTTCGACCGCAAGGTCACCGAACTGATGATTCTGGCGCAGCAGGCGCGTAATGCCGGTGATATGGCCAATGCCGAGTTGTTCTGGATGCACGCCCGCGAACTCAAACCGTCGTTGCCACGGCCTGCCTGGCTTGACCGTAAGCCTGCGCCTGTGCCGG
>CAZPCO010000177.1:0-1732 GCA_964585025.1 uncultured bacterium
CCCGATATGCTGGCGGCGTTGGCGGCGTTCGTCGCGCATTTTCTTCAACGCCCTGACCCGGCCTTCATTCCGGGTTCCTCTGGCTTTGACGCCTTTTCTGATCCAGACTTCTTCCTGGGCCAGCTTTTTGTCAAAACGCTCCCATTCTTTCATTTCAGCAGCCAGCACCTCGTCGCGACGACGCAGAAAGGTATCGTAATCGCATTCCCAATCATAAAGATGCCCGCGGTCGATCTCGACAATCCGGTTCGCCAGACGCCTCAGCAGCATGCGATCATGGGTGACGAACAGCAATGAAATGCCCGTTTTCAACAGAAATTCTTCGAGCCAGGCGATGGTGTCGATGTCAAGATGGTTGGTTGGCTCATCGAGCAGCAGTATATCAGGCTGTGACACCAGTGCGGCAGCCAGCAGCACCCTGCGTTTCTGCCCACCGGAAAGGCTCTCATACTGCCAATCGGCATCGATGTCCATACGCGCAATCGTGCGACCAATGTCTTCGAGGCACTTCCATGCGTCGAGCCTGTCAATCTGCTCGCGCAAAGCGTGCAGGCGATCAGAGGCCCCAGGCACATCATCATTCAACTGACGCTCGGCTTCATGATATCTGATGATCAAATCGCCCTTTGAACCAAGGCCTCCGGCAATAATATCGAAAGCCCGCCCCTTGAGGTCTACAGGAATCTGCTGGGCGAAGCAGGAGATTCTCACATCCTGGGCCACCTGCACCACGCCCTGATCGGCTTTCAGCTCTCCAGCAAGAATACGCATCAGAGTGGTTTTGCCGGAACCGTTCCGGCCAACCAGACAGACTCTCTGATTCTTCTCGATCTGCAGGTTGATATTATCGAGAATAATTGCACCGGCAAAAGAAACACTGACATTCTGCAGCGAAACAAGCGCCATCGACAAGGTTCTCCTGAAACAGCCTTCATTTTAAGGAAAACAGCATAACTCAAACAACGGCACAGTGCGAACAATTTTTATCCGAAGACAACAAATGCACCGTTCTCAAAGCTGATTGCCGATTGAAAACCTGCCCCTTGAATTGTTCAAACGGTTGCACAATTAGCCATCTGAAACCGTCAAAAAGATGAAGCAGGTTTGGATTTGCCAGAGCGAGTTGCTTGCCCAGGAGATTCATCTTTATGCTATAAATATGTATATCAGATTCAATGGAGAAAAATCATGAGTGCCGCACCTGATTGCCTTTATGCGGCTTTTGATACCTACCCGGCCCCGAAAGGGGCAGCAGTGCATATCAGAGAATTCGCCGGAACCCTGTTCAATTTTTTCGGGAATGGACTGCTGCTGACCCTGGGAGCACCGGAACTGCCATCATGGCAGCACGAAGCAGGCTGTGAGATCCGACGCCTCGCTTCTGACGAAAATAATTATCTGAAAAGGGCAGCTGAGTTCTCTGCTTTTGTCGGCTTTCATGCTGGTCTTCTGCGCAACGACCTAAAAATTGCACATTTTCGTGATCCATGGGGCGGACTGCCGATACTGAATTCGATTGCCGAACAATGCCGCACCGTCTACGAAGTGAACGCACTGCCGTCAATCGAGCTGCCAACCAGATTTCGCGATATTCCTGCCGCGACGCTTTCGGGAATCATCGCCAGCGAAATGGAGTGCCTGCAGCGTGCCGATGCGGTCATCTGCCCGTCGGAAGTAATTAGAAACTGCCTTGTCGGCCTTGGCATACCTGCTGAAAAAATCACCTTGATCC
>CAZPCO010000177.1:1742-7128 GCA_964585025.1 uncultured bacterium
AATGGTGCCACGATTCTGGATCCGAAAGCTTTCCCTCGACCAGACGCAGCGCCAGAGCACTATCTGATTTATTTCGGGGCGGTACAGACCTGGCAGGGCATAGAATGCCTGTTCAAGGCAATGACTTTTCTGGCTGATTTGCCTGAATTCAAACTGGTACTTTGTGCTGCCGGCAGCAAGCAGCGCCTCAAATTTCTCAACAAACTTGCAGAAAGGCTTGGTATCTCTGATCGGCTGATCTGGCAATACAGGCTGTCACAGCTCGAACTGTATCCATGGCTGGCGAATGCGACCATCTCGGTCTCACCACTTACTGAATGCGGTCGCAATCTTAAACAGGGTTGCTGCCCACTGAAAATCGTCGAGTCGATGGCCATGGGCGTACCTGTTTTGGCTTCTGATCTACCGGTGGTCAGAGAACTGGTCGAACACAACATTACCGGCTGGTTAACCCGCGCTGATCGGCCTTCAGAATTGGCCCGCGCCATAAGAGTGCTTTTAGCCCATCCACATGAACGCCACCGCATTGGTGAAACTGCCCGACAGAAGGCAGTGCAAAGTCTTTCCTGGGAAAAAGCATCAGAAAGCCTTCGCGAGGTCTATCGCCGTCTGCTCTGACATGCGTGCCGGTGTGTGCTATACTGATTGTTGACAAATATGGGAGGAGCCGAAGATGATAATATGGTCGGCCATTAAAAAGTATCTTGCCCTGACCGGCCCACAGCGGCAATTTATCTCAAAAGGTATCTGGGCCTGCAATAAGCCGGCCAGCGAAGTAATTGCTTTTATCAGGCCACTCGCCCGGCTCGATTTCGATATCGACCGGTCACGCTCGCAGTTGATGAAAAGCGGCTGTGCCGGCATATTCCTGCTTTTTATCGCCCTGATACTTGTTGGCAACGCCGATCTCGACGAAAACGTCAAATCGGTGCTCGTTGCAACGACCCTGTTTTTATGCGTTGGTTCGTTTCTTCTGCGCTGGTTTCTCGGCAGTTTTGACCTGCACAACAATCTACGCGACTTTATTCTGCCGGTTCTTGAAGCTGTCAGCCAGGATGTCGCACCTGGAAGAAACATGATCATCAAAATCGATGTGCGCGGAAAAACCTGCAAGAGCAAGATGATCAGCCAGAAATACGACAGCCCCGGCTGGTTCAGCTACCCCAAAGTCAGCATCTGGAACTATCGAGACTACTGGTTCTCCTGCAGAGCACCGCTCGTCGACGGCTCGAACCTTTTTATCACCGTAAATGATGCCATTAGAGAACGAAAACGCACTTATACAGGTTCTTCAGGCAAAATTAAAAGCAAAACCAAAATCAAGATCAAACATAAAATCACTGCCGGGCTGGCAATGAAAAGCAAAACCTACGATCTTTCGAAACCAGGCGCACTTAAGAATGCCTGCGACAAATTGAAAGTCAAAGACAAACAACAGCGCAAATCGGTTGCCATGGTCACCGAGGCGATATCGACCGACATCGACGCCTCTCTCGAACCGATGCTCTGTCTGAATCTCATCGGCAAAATCCTCATGAATACACCCACTGCCAAAGGAGACAAAAATGGATAACTGCAGCATGAAGCGCGGCTTCTTTTTTCTGCGACCCTGCGATCATCCAGCGCGACAACAGTGCAGTATGTGCGGCAGACCCTTCTGTGAAGAACATCTGCGCATCAGACCCGGCAGTAACGCACCCGCCTGTCTCGACTGCCTCGGTAGAGCACAGCAGAAACGCAGTCTGACCGACGGCGATAACGACCTCGAACCCGCCTGGTGCTACGGTTATCGCCAGACATATTACGCGGGTGGCTACCAGCCATGGTATTTTGGCAGACGCCCGAGCAACACCGACAACGAGGGTTACGATGTCAGGGTTTTTGATTCTGAAGTCGAAGATGATCTCGACGGCGGCCCTGACGGTGACCCCGACACTTTCGACAGCTGATGCGCCTGCTCTGGCTGACCGAGAACTATCCTCCAAGACGCGGCGGCATGGCCCAGGCCTGCGACCGCATTGTCATGAACCTCAGGCGGGCCGGCCTGACGATTGACCTCGTCTTTTTTTCCTGCGCCGCCACCAGAATATGCTGCAATGAACGCCAGCAGGGTCTGGAAATGGTCATTCCCGTGGGTGACAGCCCGGCCCACGATCTCAACTGCCTGTTCAACCTCCTGCAGAGACCGGCAATAAAGGGCTCCTATACAGGCATTGTCGCCTTCGGAGGCAATCTGCCGGTTCTGGCGCTGCCTGTTTTTGCGGCCTGGCTCGATTGCCCGGCCTATACACTTCTGCGGGGCAACGATTTCGATCTCGGCATTTTCGTGCCCCAGAAGCGCCTCGCTTTGCGTGATGCAATTTTAGCTTCCAGTACGGTCTGTGTTCTCAGCAGCGAACTGCAGCGTCGCGTCGCCTCGTTTTTCCCAGGCGCCAGCCTGGCGTTAGTTCCGAATGGAATCGACACTGACATCTGGCAGCCAGAACCTTTCGACACCACCAGAGCCGAAAAATGGCGACAGACAAATGTTGGCCCCGAAATGGTTGTTGTCGGCATGATCGGTCAGTTCAAAGCCAAAAAGGGCGGCATGTTCCTTCTCGAAAACGTAATTAGAGCAGCGATGACGAATAATTTTCATTTTGTCGTCGTGGGTGATGTCGAACCTGATCTTCAGGCATGGCTTGAACAAAACAAGCATCAGCTGCACATGTCCCGCTTTCCTTTCACTGACCGCTTCGAATTGATCAGCCACTACCTCGCCTGTGATTATATTGCGCTGCCCTCACATTACGACGGTATGCCGAACGTTCTCCTCGAAGCAGGCGCTCTCGGTCGCCCGGTAATTGCCGCCAGAACCGGCGGGATTATGGAAGTATTGCCAGATGCAATCCTGCCGCTGACTTTTCATCCTGGAGACAGCGATGAATGCATGCAGGCCTTACGCAGCGCCCTGACCCAGACTGCCGGTGTCCGTCAGATGGCCGGCCAGGCACTGAAGGATCGCATTGTCAGAAATTTCAATGCTGCCGTTGAAACGGCAGCCTATATGAAAATTTTTCAGGCCCACACGAAAGGAATTCAATCATGAAAAAAATTCTTGTTCTGCTGCTGGTCGCAATCGCATTTATGCTTGTCAACGGTTGTAACTCAGGAGGCAGCGGCAGTCAGCCAACTTCTCAACCGACACCTCAGGCAGAAACACCTCAGAATACTGCTGCTGCGCGACCATCACAGACCGGCGATACCTCCACCTATCTGGTGCGTTTCAAATTCAAGACTCCAGACGGCGCTGAAGCACTAAACATCAAACGTTATGCCGATCATGACAAAATTGAACTGAACTTCGAGGGCATGACCGCCGTGTTCAAGGGTCGCACCGACGTAGCCGACCGGGTTAAATACAAAGAACTGGCCGCCGAGGGTAACGAAAAACAGCTGGTTGCTGAAGTTAAAATCAAACCCGAAAGCGTCAAACTCGTCGACGACAAAGAATCGCTGCTCTGGAAGATAAAATTCAACGAAGATAAAGTAAAGATCAGCAATAACGAAGAAGGAACCGATTCTTGCGAAATCAAGCAGAAGGAGTCCGACAAGGCTGAAATTCGCGATGCCGCTGGTAACGAGATCGGCAACGTCAGATATTACAGCGATAACGGCAAACTCAAAGTTAAAGATGCAGCCGGCAACGAAGTTTTAACTACCAAAGACAGCAAATTTTCTCTTGCACCGGGAGTGATACTGTTCAAACATATTCCACTGCAGCAGCGCGTCATAATGATTTCTGAAATCATGCGTCAGGGAAGATGACGACTGCCTATTACTGCTTTGGCGGTGGCCTTGGGCACCTGACCCGCTTCCTTGCCTGGTGCCACACCACCGGAACCAGACCACTTCTGCTGACCAACTGCGCGGCAGCAGCAACCCCGGGGTTGTTGCCGCCCGGCACAAGGCTGATGATGCCATCACCCAGCGAACAACTGCATCGCAGCGCGCTCGGAAAGTGGCTAACTAAGGCATTTGACGCTGAACGGCCCTCCCAGATTCTGATCGATGCCTTTCCGGGTGGAATTCTCGGCGAACTCTGCGATCAGCCATGGCTGGCTCAATGTGATTGCATTTATCTGGCAAGAATTCTCAAGTTGAGCAGCTATCTCCAACGACTTGCCGGCAGCCCTCTACCCAGGTTCACCCGGATTTTCAAGCTTGAGCAACTGCACCCGGACCACGAGATGTTTCTGACCGGGCTGAGCAACAACATAGACAATATCAGCCTTTCAGATCCTCCAGACGACCCGGAAATCTCTGCCAGGCTCATAGCAGGGCTTCCGGACGCCTTCGAACTCATTGTTCATTCTGGCTGTGAAAACGAACTTCAGCAACTCTACAACCTGATGCACGAAACATGGCAGATCGAAGCGAAAAATTCAAAAGCTATAGTTGTTTCACCAGGTGCGCGGCCCGACTTTATCTCTGCTGAAGCAATTCATCTGCACTGTTACCCTGCCGGCCCGATTATCAAAAAGGCAAGCCGCGTCTATTCTGGAGCCGGGTTCAACATTATGCGCCAGATGGCCACATCATCGATACCGCACCTGACAATACCCTTTAAAAGAGCTCTGGACGACCAGTTTTTTCGCGCATCACTCAGAAATAACCGCTTTCGCGAAGGGTTGAAGTGAGAATTGAAAACTGTTTCTCAAGAACCGCAAATTTTTCACCGACCTGCTCGATTCTATTTTCCTTGATCTGAATCTCAAGATCGAGAGCTGCCAGGTTGAGAGCCTTGGCAGAAATATTGGCTGACGACCCTTTGATGCCATGGGCCAGACGCCGCGCTTCTTCATAGTTACCAGTATCTATAGCCTTTTTCAGTTCACTGACATGCATCGGAGTGTCACTGTAAAAAGCCTTAACTATGTGCCTTACCAGCGAAACATCATTCATCATGCGTTCTTTCAATTCGTTCTCGGCAAAAATTTCCATCCCTGCTTCCTTTGCGGACGTATCAGTATGTTTAAGTATTTCTGGTGTATGTGCCATTTTATCGTGAGAAAGCCACAAAAACAACTTTTCTACAAGATCTTTCGGTTGAACAGGCTTGGCAATGTAATCGTCCATGCCGGCTTCGAGACACCTTTCGCGGTCACCGGTCATTGCGTTTGCAGTCATGGCAACTATTGGAACATCAGGATCGAGGACCCCGCTCTGAGCGTTTCTTATGGCTCTGGCTGTCTCAAACCCATCCATTCTGGGCATCTGGCAATCCATCAACACCAGATGGTAATGCTGTCTGGCCAGCGTCGACAAAGCTTCAAGACCATCACAGGCCAAATCAGCCTTATATCCAAGCTACTACAGAATAGTCATCGCGACTTCCTGATTCGTA
>CAZPCO010000178.1:0-7123 GCA_964585025.1 uncultured bacterium
TTCATTCTACCCTTGTCAAAGAGTGCCCAGGCCGCCGGTGGCTTGCCGTCATGCTCGTGGATTTTCGGCAACCCATCCTTGAAATCATAAACCATATTGAAAATCGCATGATCTGCCGGCAGCAGTTCAAGCTCCCGATCCGGGTAAAGACGCCTGATCTCACGCCTGATATATTTGTCGATGCCATAGCTGTCGTTTACCCAGAGAAAACCGCCGTTATCAAGATAGATCAACAGCGTGTTGATATCCTGATCTTTGAAACGCACCTGACCATGGCCGGTCAAGAAAAGCATCGGGTAACGAAACAGCTCCGGATCAGAAATCGACACCGCCACATTGTCGGCCTGAACCGGAATCTTCAGCCTTTCGCCGGCCTGCTTCATCAGATTCGGCATCGAAGTCGGCCCCACATACCAGTCACCGCCGCCGTCATACTTGACCCTCGGAATGACCAGCCGGTCAAATTCAGCTGCCCCTAGAGTCGTGCTGCAGAACAGAAACATGATAATTGTCATTGCAAGCATTTTCATCCATGTCATTGGTCGATTCGTTCGCATTCCTGCGACTCCCCGACACTCGGCCATCCTGGCCTTCGCGAGCGCAGCGAAGCAATCTCTCTTATCTGTCATTGAGAACGCAGCGAAGCAATCTCTCTTTTCTGTCATTGGTCGATTCGTTCGCATTCCTGCGACTCCCCGACACTCGGCCATCCTGGCCTTCGCGAGCGCAGCGAAGCAATCTCTTTCTACCGGTTTATTCCGGCACGAGATTGCCACATCGCTTCGCTCTTCGCAATGACAGATTTTAGACTGGTTTGTCATCAACTGAGACCTCCAGTTCGGCGCAGATACCATTCGACCATCGGCAGCAGCAGCAGAACGATCAACAGCAGCCAGCTGTCACGCATATCGATACTGCGGCTTTCCAGTTTCTGGCCAGGCACCGCATCTATAGCAGAAATGATTTTGGCCGCATCGCTGTCGGTGGCGAACAGACCGCCGGTTTCGCTTGCGAGCTGGCGAAGCAGAGCTTCCCTGATTACCGGATCGTCGAATTCGGCCGTCGGCATTTCTACAAGAATTTCCCCGGAAGTTCGCCCCAGTTCGCGACCCTGAGATCTTGCTTCAGCCTCGATCTTGTGCAGACCGCGATAGGCCGGCACAAACGCCGCCTCGTAACAGCCGCGTTCCGAAGTTTCAATACACGGAATGGCAGTGGCGCTGTTCTTTTCATCGCGAACATTGACCATGACCTGGGCATTGGCCTGCAGCTGGTTTTTGCTGTCGAGAACCCAGACCCGTATGCTGGTCGCCTGGCCGACATAACCGCGCGAAGATGGCAGTTCCAGACTGACCTGGGCATCTTCACGCCGGTTGGCCAGCCATTTGAACATGTTGAGCATCATCGCAGAAAAAGGAGCAAAACCTCGTTCGCCGGGCACCAGCCTGAAGCCGATCGGCCAGAGTGGCGCGCCACAGATCATCATGACCCGCCCCTGCCCGGCCCGGCATTGCATCATAAATGGCAGCATATCGACGCTGCCTCGCACTGTTGAACTGACCAGCACTTCACTACCAGGTTTCAAGCCGTCATATTCATACAGACCGTCGAATTTTGGCAGAGTGGCGAAAAATTCGAGATTCTGAATCGGATCATCGACAAGTTTGAGAAAATTGTAGGGTGTTTCAGGTGATGGCAATACCATGCTGCCCGGGTTGCCGCGCCAGAGTTCTCTGCCAAGGGTTACCGGCAGACAGTTTCCGAGAGGCGTGCCCATATAGCCAAGTTCGCTGAGAGATTGCGTTGAAGGCAACACCAGCAGACCAATGCTGCCTGCTTCAAGGCGTTTGATCAGTTCAGCTTCATCTGCCTTGAGAAATTGATGTGGAACACCGTTCAGCACCAGAATATCGGCTGTCTTCAGATCATCAGAAAGATTTAGAGAGCCGACACCCTTTTCCGGCTTGAAATCACGCGAACATACCCAGCGATCATCACGGATTCTCAGCCAATGAGTCATTTTCGCATTCGGATCGGTTGACAACGCATTACCGATAAACTTGATATCCCAGCCGGGACGACCGCTGACCGCCAGCACATTGAGGCGCTCTCTGACTACTTTCAGCAGAAATCCGACCGAGTTATTGTCGACGGTCAGTTCGTCAGGCACGCCGGGAATACTCAGTTCGAACCGGAAATTTCCTTCGGTCTCACATGGAATGTTGAACGCGAACGATGCCCGGCCGCCATCGGCCGAAAAGCTGGCAATCGCAGTCGTAAATGGCTTTCCATCGCGTTTGACTGTAACATTTACCGATGCAGTAGCCAGTCGGTGCAGACTTACTTCGCCTCTGATCCTGACGCTGGAATTCAGATAGCCGATTGCCGGCGGTTTGGGAAGATGCAGTGCCAGATCAGGAGCTTCACCATCAGCACCCGGGGCGATAAAATAAACGGGAGTCCGGATATTGCCAAGCGCGGTTAAGGGATTCTCGCCAATGGTATTGACTCCGTCGGTAAACATTATGACTCCAAGAAGGCTTCCTTCACCAAGATTACCCATGATATTACGTACCGAACCGCTGATATCGGTCTGATTGCCTTCAGCAGCAAAGCTGAACTGTTCGACTTCCTGGCGTGATACCGGAGAAACGTTATCGGCAAAGCTGAACACCTCTGGAAAAATCCCGGTCTTCTCTTCGATCCTGGTAATAAAGCCGCTTTTAAAAAGCTTCTGCACGCGGTCAAGGCGGCTGTCACCCTGCGATTTTATGCCCATACTGCGGGAAGTGTCGACCATTACCGCCAGCCGGTTTTTCTGAGGAATCCAGCCGGAAATTATCAATGTCGGCCCCGCAAGCAGCAGCGCCAGCAGCACCACCCAGCCGAGCCGCAAGCCCAGAAGGCGTCTGAAATGGTCTGCTCTGATGTTTTTGCCTTCGCAGCGGTATGACCACCAGGTAAGCGGCAGCAAGGCAAGAAGAATCAGGACCAGCCCAGCCCAGCCCCACCCAAAATGAAGGGTTGCCGATTCAATAGACCTGATCGGCCCTGAGTTGAAGCCAAGTAATCTGAGTAGAAACATTCGTTTAACCTGTAAGCATTCACAATATTGTCAGGCCAATTCCAGAGTCCAGGAGATTGCTTCGCTGCGCTCGCAATGGCAGGTTCTCAGACAATCATCAAAGGGTCTGAGCCCTTAAGCAATCCCTAACTGACATTTACAATATTGCCGTTGCCTCCTGTTTTTGCATTTTAAATCGAGATCGCCTGTTCAGCCTGCCTGTGCATCGATTCTCTGCGACGAAGGCCGGTTGGCAAACCAGCCTTCGAGCATTGCCAGCAACACCAGCATCAGCAGGGCGGCACCGCTCAAATCGTAGCCATCACGCAGCAGCGAAACTTTTTCCCTGACGGTTGGGCCACGACCTGGATCGTGCGCCAGAGGAATGAACCTGGGTATCCGGCGCAGATTGATACGGTCAAGCCGGCTTTCTTCGGGCGGCGGGTTCACTGCGAAGGCGGTGATGATTCTTCCGCCGTTTAGCAGTTCATAGTAACCGGCAAGATCGGTATCGCGGGTGCTGAAGTGAAGCAAACCCGCCGCCGATGACTGGGTGGTTACTGTCTTCTCGCTGCCATCCGGCAGTTTAAGCGTGATTTTGTCTTTTGCCGCAGCACTTATGGTCGCCGATACCGGCATTCCCGGCCTGACATTGCCGATGCTCAGATCGCTGGAAGTGATCATCGCGATCAGGCTCTGGTGCAGAAAAGGAAGCCAGGTTGGCCGGACCGGCCAGTTTGTCCAGCTGGTATCGGCAGAAAAAGTTACCAGCAAAGACCGGCCACGCCCGCGCTTCTCTTCGACGATTCCGGGAAGACCGTGACTCATGCGGCTGAGAAGCATGGCGGTAGGATTTGGCCGAACCTGAAAGAATTCAAAAATCTGTGCCCGACCTGGGTCACCATTGCCATCTCTGGCAAAAATACTGAAAGCCGGGTGGCCGGCATCGAGGTCGGTCAGCTGATAACCAACCGCTTTGCTGACAGCATTGCCGACCCGTTTGAAAATTCTGGCCGGCAACAGATAACCGCTGCCAAGATCGTCTATCAGACTTTTATTGTACCAGTCAGGCTCGGCCCGATCACCCAGAAAAGTGATCAGATTACCGCCAGCCAGCAGATATTCTGAGAGCTTTTTAATGAACCCGGCGTCGATGTGGCGTTGATTGATCATAACTACCGCTGCATAATTGGCCGGTTCGAGATTGCTGACTTCGGCAGTACCACGCGATTCGACGACAAAATTGTTCTCTTTACTGCGATTGAGTGGATTAAGCGCAAACCTGACGAAAATGTCCTCACGGTTCTCCGGTTGGCCTGGAATATTGTCAGGTCTGATCACCAGAACGCGACAAGGCTCGAATACCCGCGCCGCCAGATGCCTTTCATCATCGTAAGGAAGAGCGTCAGATGGAAGAGCGGCAATCAGATGGTTCATACCGGTCTTTGCAAAGGCGATATCGATGGTAGTTTCTTTCTCACGGCCGGCTTCGACTTCAACTTCGGTGTCGAACTTGCGTTCACCGTTCAGCGAAACCGTCAATCTGGCTTTTCTCGAGCGGGTGGAAAAATTGGCGACCTTGATCTTCAGCGGCACTTTGCGGCCGGTCATGATAACCGGCGCTTCGATTTCCAGACCGGTCAGCGCCAGATTTTCAGGGGCGGTGCCACCGACCGGAACCATAACCAGATCGATGCCCGGCTCGACTTTCGCCAGGTCGTATTTTTCGATAAATGGCTGCCATGCCGATTCAGTCATGTCAGTGATGACGTAAACGGCGCGCCGGTAGTTTTTCAAAGGCGCCAGCACCTTAAGTGCCGGCAATATCGAAGAGGCAAGGTTGGTGCCGGCCATGCTGAGCGGCGCATTGGCAAGGCTTTTCTTCAGGCTTTCGCTATCCCAGGTCAGCTGCGGAAAGATCAGACGGCCAGGATCGTTGATCAGACCAACGGTTGCCCGGTCTTCCGCATTCATCTGTTCGAGAATTTCGATAGCTCTTGCCCGGGCAGTGTTATAAATTGAAATGCCCTGATGCGAGCTTCCCATCGACATCGAATTATCGAGCAACACTACGAAAGCGGCCGGAGTTGCCGAAGAAACCCTGGCACTGGCGCTCTGACCGAAGAATGGCCTGGCCAGGCTCATGACCACTAGAATGATCACCATGACCCGCAAAGCGAGCAGAAGAAGATTGCGCATTTTACGGCGCCGGGCGACATATTCCATCGACAGTCTGATCAGCCGCAGACTGGGAAATTCTTTTCGAACCGGTGTCTTGCGAAAATACAGATGCAGGTAGACCGGCACGGCGATGCCCAGCAGACCGAGCAGAAACCATGGGCTGAGAAAACTCATGCTTTACCTCTCACCTGTAGCCTGCCGCCGCGTAAAAAAACTGCGCAGGTTGGCTTCGAGCGGGGTTGAAGTATCGGCGATCAGATAGTCGATGCCTGATTTGCGCAGCGCCGACCTGAATGTGCCGATCAAACCACGTACTCTTTTCAGATATTCACTGCGCAGAGTGAAGGCGTCGGTGGTTATCTCACTGCGGTCTTCCAGGTCCTGAAAAATCGTGGTGTCGTCGAATGGAAAACTGATTTCGTCACGGTCGAGCACATGATAGAGCACGATTTCATGGCGTCGGGTGCGCAACTGACGCAGCTTTTTGATAATCGTTTCAGCGTTGTCCATGAGATCGGAAAAGAGAATGAAAATTCCGCGCTTTTTCATACTCTGCCCGACCATATCGAGGCTTTCACCAATATTCGTGGCATCTACAGCTCTCGTAGCTTCAAGCTCGCTGCAAACAGCCTTCAGGTGCGCCATGCCGGTGCGTGGTCTTATTACTTTGCGCAAACCATCGGCAAAGGTCACCAGACCGACTGAATCCTGCTGCTTCAGCATCAGGTAAGCCAGAGAAGCCGCAAGGGTCGAAGCATAATCGATCTTGCTCATACCTCCGGCACCTTTGTAAGACATCGAACCGCTGGTATCCATAACCAGATAGCCGGAAAGATTCGTCTCTTCTTCATGTTCCTTGATATAGAACTTGTCGGTACGGGCATAAACTTTCCAGTCGATGTCCTTGAGCGGGTCACCCGGCACGTATTGACGGTATTCGGAAAATTCGACGTTGAACCCTTTGAATGGGCTTTTGTGCAGGCCTTCGACCATGCCCTCGACAACCGTCCGGGCCCGAATTTCCATTGAGGAAAGGGACGCGAGCAGTTCCGGGTCGAGAAAGCGCGAAATCTTCCGGGTTCGTTCCATTGGCTGTATCAGGCTGCCGGTTCCGGTACGGTTTTCAGCAGCTTTTCAATGATGGTGTCGGCAGTTATGCCTTCGGCTTCGGCGCTGAAATTCAGCATGATGCGATGCCGCAGCACAGCGAAAGCCAGAGCTCTGATATCCTCGCAGGCCACATAAAAACGCCCCTGCAGCACAGCGCGGGCTTTGGCGCCGAGAATCAGATACTGGCTGGCACGTGGCCCGGCTCCCCATGTGATGTAGTCGTTGACAATACCGGTCGCCTTTTCGCGGCCAGGTCTGGTCGCTTCGGCAATCGAAACGGCATAGCGAATGACGCGGTCAGAAACCGGCACCCGGCGCACGATTTCCTGCAGTTCTCTGATGCGGTTGCCATCGAGAACCGGAGTCAGATTGCCAATGGTGCCGCCGGTAGTGGCACGCACCATCGTAATTTCTTCTTCGAGCGGCGGGTATTCCATGCGCACATTGAACATGAACCGGTCGAGCTGCGCTTCAGGCAACGGATAAGTGCCTTCCTGTTCGATCGGGTTCTGAGTCGCCAGCACGAAAAACGGTTCAGCCAGCTGATATGTCGTGCTGCCGCTGGTGATCTTGCGTTCCTGCATCGCCTGCAGCAGAGCGGCCTGGGTTTTCGGCGGCGTGCGGTTGATTTCGTCGGCCAGCAGAATCTGCGTGAACAACGGACCCTTGACGAAACGGAAGTTGCGCTCGCCGGTTTTCATGTTTTCTTCGATGATTTCAGTGCCGATGATGTCGGTCGGCATCAGGTCGGGCGTGAACTGCACACGC
>CAZPCO010000179.1:0-5956 GCA_964585025.1 uncultured bacterium
CGGTCGCCCTCCTCGCAATGACAGCAAATCACCACGATCAATCTTGACAGACCACTGGACCGTGTCAGCAGGCAGGGTTTGCGTTTGCTGTGGCTTTTATTGCGATAAATCGTTGCACAATTCTGCAGCATAAGTTATAAGAAACAGATGCAACGCAACAGCTACATTCTTTTGCTGACGGCTCTGGCACTTGTTCTGATTGCCAGCTCTCTGTTTTCTCTGCATCTTGGCACGATCAGGGTACCTTTCGCAGCCACCTTTTCAGGCTTCAACGCTGAATCCTGTGCTGTCACATCTGATGTAATGCAGACATGGCGAGCGGTCATCACTCAGATAAGACTGCCACGCATTCTGGCTGCCGTCTTGTGCGGCGCGGCGCTTGCTGTCTCGGGAGCTGCCTTTCAGAGCATGTTTCTCAACCCGCTCGTTTCACCAGACCTGCTCGGAGTATTGGCTGGATCAGCCTTTGGAGCCTCTCTTGGATTGCTGTTCGGAAAAAGCCTCGCAGCTGCCCATTTTGCAGCTTTTCTGGCCGGTATGTCTGCGGTATTCCTTGCTGTATCCATTGCGGGCCTGTTTCAAGGAAATCGTCTCATCATGCTCATTATGGGAGGCGTTATCAGCTCTTCACTTTTCACTTCACTGCTGTCCATCGTAAAATTCGTTGCTGACCCTCATAATCAGCTTCCGGAAATCGTTCACTGGCTGATGGGAGGGTTTTCTTCAGTCACGCCGGCCATGGTCGCGATGACCGCCCCGTTGCTGACAGGAGGCATTATTGCCATTACCGCCATGTCTGGGTATCTCAATGTGCTGAGCATGGGCGATGAAGAAGCCAGTGCACTCGGCATAAGGGTGTCACTGGTACGCAATCTGTTGATTGTAATCACAACCCTGGTTTGCTCGATCACAGTGGCTGCAGGTGGAATGGTCGGCTGGGTAGGCCTGATGATTCCACATATTGCCCGTATGATCACCGGCCCTGACAATCGCCAGCTTGTTCCAGTCGCTGCTCTGATTGGCGGCATTTACCTGCTCCTCACCGATGATCTTTGCCGGGCCATTTTCAGCAGTGAAATTCCGATCGGGATCATGACCTCGATGATGGGGGTGCCGTTTTTCATTCTGGTTCTGAGCCGCACTTCAGGAAGGTGGAATTGATGCTGCCCATTGAAGTTTCCGGTCTCGAATTTGCCTATCAGCCCGACAAACCTGTATTGCGGCAGGTCAGTTTCAGCATCAAGGCCGGTTGCGTCACTTCAATTCTCGGGCCGAACGGCAGCGGCAAAACCACTCTTCTGAAGCTTATTCTGGGGCTGCAACAGCCCTCCTCCGGAACCATAAAGATTCTTGGCCGGGATATTGGAGAAATGCTTCCGGTGGATCGGGCCAGGCGTCTGGCTTACGTGCCGCAACAACACAACGCGATGTTTTCTTACCGTGCAGAAGATGTCGTAGCCCTGGGCAGATTGCCATATACCGGACTGTTCTGCAGATTGTCAGACAAAGATCGTGATCTGGCCCGGCAAAACATGGAACGTCTCGGGATCCTTCGCCTTGCCGATCGAGCCTATACGGAAATAAGCGGGGGCGAGCAGCAGCTCGTTCTCATTGCCCGGGCACTGACACAGGGCGCCGACATACTTGTTCTCGACGAACCGGTCGCCGGACTCGATTATGGCAACCAGCTGATGCTGCTGCATTACCTGCGAACTCTTGCCGGCAGCGGCATAACCTGCATCAAAACCACCCACTTCCCGGAGCACGCCCTCTGGACTTCCGATCAGGCAATCTTTCTGAAAGACGGATGCCTGGAAGCCTGTGGCGATTCAGAGAAGATAATTACCTCAGAAATGCTGCAGAAAGTATACGGCACCGGCATAAGAGTGCTTGAAGCCGATACCGGCACCCACAAGATTCGCACCTGCGTTCCCGATTTCGCCGCCTGAAATCAGTCAGCAGGCTTTCCGCATCTGATTTCCCCGACAAGATATCCATGGCAAACTTTTAACCGCCAGCGATTTGTGATAACCTTTTACAGTCTGAATATCAGAATACAAAATCTGCCCCCGAGGACCTCCGATGAATTTTTTCGGCAGCCGTAGAGTATCATTGCGCATCACCTTGTTTTCAGCATTTCTTGGCACTGTTCTATTCACGATTTTTCTCAATGCCGCTACCAGTGCTCTGCATGTCAGAAATCTCATCAAGCAGTCGGTTCAGGAAAAGATTCACATCGCAGTCGGCATCGGCGCGCAGCAGATAGACGGCGATGTTCATTCCCGCATCAAACAAGATGGTGATGACCAGACCGAAGAATACCAGGCTCTCTTCAAACAATTGACCAGAATCAGAAAAATAAACCCGGATATAAAGAACGTCTACACAATTCGTCAGAAGGCTGATGGTGGTGCCGTTTTCATCGTCGATGCCGATCCTAAGATTAAAGAAAGAGCCAGAATCGGCCACCGGGTCATCGAAATAACCCCTGCAATCAGGGAGGCATTTGCCACCCGCAATCGGATTGTGGTCGAAGATGCCTATTTTACAGATGAATGGGGCACATTTGTTTCTGGCTTCGCCCCGCTTTATACTTCTGCAGGAGTCTTCGAAGGATTGCTGGGCATGGATGTCATGGCCGAAACCGTGCAGACCCACCAGGTGAACAATATTCTCGCGATTCTCATTCCGAGTATCCTGGTCGCGATTCTTGCCATTTTCCTCAGCCTGATTCTTTCGCGCGAGATTTCCAACCCGATCAAAGAAGTGACCGCTGACATGGATGCCATCAAGAGCTTCAACCTCGATACGGCATTTGTCTCGTCATCTGTCATTCACGAAATAAGAGAAATGAGCGATGCTCTGGAAAGCATGAAAAAGGGCCTGCGCTCGTTCAAAAAATACGTTCCTACCGAGCTGGTTTCAGACCTGATCAAGCTTAAAAAGGAAGCCTCACTCGAAGTTGAAAGCCGCAATATCTCGATCATGTTCTCCGACATCCAGGGCTTCACTTCAATCTCCGAAAAGATTTCCCCCGAAGCACTCGCCGAATCGATCGGAGTCTATTTTGGCGAAATGACCCGTGCAATAATGGATACCGGCGGAATTGTCGACAAATACATCGGCGACGCAATCATGGCCCTGTGGGGAACGCCGCACGAGCTTCCTGATCACCCGCTCGCGGCATGCAAAGCCGCGCTTGCCTGCCGAAACCGCGAAATCGAGATCAATCGCCACCTGGCCGAAAAGGGACTACCGACCTTTTTCACCAGAATTGGCATAAACACAGGCGAAGCCCTGGTCGGCAATATCGGCTTCGACCGCCGCATCAGCTATACGGCTATAGGTGACAACGTCAACCTTGCTTCCAGACTTGAAGGAATCAACAAATTCTATCAGACCGGAATAATCATCAGCGAATCAACTTACGAATGCGTTAAAAACTCTGTCCTGGCCAGATTTATCGATATGGTAATCGTTAAAGGCAAAACGCAGGGGGTAAGAATTTACGAGCTGATTTCGCTGCTGTCTGAAGCCGGAGAAGCCGAGAGAAAACGTGTGGAAGACTATAACCGGGCAATGGAGTTGTATATCACCCAGAAATGGACTGAAGCTCTGAAGATTTTTAACTCGCAGAAAACCGGTAAAGAAGACCACCCTCTGGAAATGATGATCGAGAGATGCCAGAAGTTCATTGCTACCCCACCCGGCGATGATTTTGTCGGCGTTATAGCCCTGCGAGGCAAATAACCGGCAGCCGATCAAAAATCCAGATTATGGTGACGAACATCCTGGCCTTTTTTCATAAAAATCGCAATTTCAGCGAGGTTGGTTGCATAATCACCGATACGCTCCAGCGAACGGCCCATCGACATGTAATCGAGAAGGCTGTCGACATGAGTGGGCTCCTTCTTGATCTCGTCGCGCAGTGATTCGAACAGCGACTTGAATTCCTGGTCGATAACATCGTCAGACTCGAAAATAGATTCAGCAAGTTCCATATCGAGGTTGGAAATTACAGTCAGTCCGTCTTTCAGAATGCTTTTTACCATGGCTTCCATACCAAAAAGCTGTGGCGGCTGCTTTTTCCACGAATTTTTGGAAACATCGACGCCGCGCCGGTTCCAGACGATGATTTCATCACCGATGCGCTCCAGATTTGAGGCCAGTTTGATGCCACCAATAAGAATTCTCAGGTCAGAAGCAGTAGGCTGGTACAATGCCATGATTTTCCAGGTCAGATCATCGATGCGCATCTGTGAACGGTTTACTTCCACTTCAATCGCATAAATGCGGTCGAAGAGTGCCTGGTCAAAATTGCCGCTGCGCTCCTGAGAATATTCGAACATCCGCAGAACCTTGTCTCCGGTAGATCTTACCAACTCACGCAAATCGGCCATTTCATGATCAAAATGTCGCTTGATAACCATCCATCCGCTCCTGAATTAGAATCTGAAACACATCTCAGCCAAACTTACCGGAAATATAGTCTTCAGTTCGCCGATCGGCGGGACTGCGAAATACTTTCGTCGTCCGGTCGAATTCAATCAGCTCTCCCAGCATCAGAAAGCCTGTAAAATCTGAGATTCGGGCCGCCTGCTGCATCGAATGAGTAACGATAACAATCGTGTAATCATCTTTCAGTCTGAAAATCAGTTCTTCAATACGCTGGGTCGCAACCGGGTCAAGAGATGAGCATGGCTCATCCATCAGCAGGATACGCGGCCTGATCGCAATAGCTCTGGCAATGCACAACCGCTGCTGAAAATCTGCCGAAAGCCCGATTGCAGACACATCCAGCCGATCCTTGAGATCCTTCCAGAGATCGACGGAATTCAGACACTCTTCAACACAGGCCATTTGCCGGGTCCTGTCGGTTTCACCCGCGATCCGCAGCCCATAAACAAGGTTCTCGAAAACCGACTGCGGAAAAGGGTTCGGTTGCTGAAAAACCATGCCGACATTGCGGCGCAACTGGCTTACATCGCTGTCAGGAGCGAAGATGTCCTGACCAAGAATGCTCAGTAACCCAGTCGCATGGCTATCGGCGACCAGGTCCGACATTCGGTTCATTACTCTGATCATCGTCGATTTCCCACAACCTGAAGGACCGATCAGAGCGGTTACCCGCTTTTCCTGCACCTGCATACTGATATTTTTCAGGGCATGATACTGGCCATAATAGAAATTCAGATTCCGTGCCTCGATCACTATGTTGCTGCTCATCCGAACCTTCCTGATATGTAATCGTCAGTCCGCCTGTCAGATGGGCACCGGAACAGTTTCTCGGTCGGACCCGCCTCGACCAGCTCCGACATCAGAAAAAACGCTGTCAGATCTGAAACGCGGGCGGCCTGCTTCGTGATGTTGGTTACCAGTATGCAGGCAGTCTGATGTTTGATGGCTACCAGCGCTTCTTCGACCCGGGCGGTTGACACCGGGTCAAGAGCTGAACAAGGTTCATCCAGCAGCAGAAGTTTAGGTTTGAGAGCCAGCGACCGGGCAATCGACAGACGTTGTTTCTGACCGCCAGAAAGCCGGTTGGCATTGAGAGAAAGCCGATCCTTGACTTCGTCCCACAGGAAAGCAGCCCGCAGCGTTTCTTCAACAATGCGGTCGAGCTCGGCCCGATTCGTCTGCCCTGCCAGACGCGGGCCAAAGGTGATATTGTCATGAATAGACATATCGAGAGCCTGGGGTTTGTCAAAAGTAAAAGCGACCTCGCGGCGAAGCTGATACGGGTCGACTGTATAGATGTCGCGACCTGCCAGCTTTATACTGCCCGACATCGCTCCCTGAATGGTCACTTCCTGAAGCCGGTTCAGCAGGCGAAGAAAGGTTGATTTGCCAGAACGGCCGGGGCCGATGATCGCCAGTATCTTGCCTGCAGGCAGCTGCAGCGAAATATTTCTGAGGGCCTGAACAGGCAGCCCGCCTTCGACCGGGTATGAATATG
>CAZPCO010000179.1:5966-7107 GCA_964585025.1 uncultured bacterium
GCAACTTCAAGAAGCATATCCGGGTTCGTCATGCGGTTTTTCTCGCAATCAGCCAGGTGGCGGTAACATTAACGCAAAGAATCATTCCCATCAGGGTCAATGCAGTTGTATATGCCATGTCCATCGAAATGCCTTCACGGGCCAGCAGATAAAAATGCACCGACATCGAGCGGGCTGAATCAAAAAATGAGGTCGGCAGTTCAAGCGAAATACCGGTGGTAAAAATCACGCAGGCAGTTTCACCCAGAACCCGGCCAAGTGCGAGAATTATCCCGGTCAAAATGCCGCTTTTCGCTTGAGGCAGGACTATATGCCAGATCACCTGTGACTTGGTGGCTCCAAGTGAGTAACCGACCTGGCGAATGCCGGGCGGCACGGCCTTGATTGCCTCTTCAGAGGTTCTGATTATGGTTGGCAGCACCATGCAGGCAAGCGTGAGGCCGCCGGAAAGAATCGACCAGCCCATTCCCATGGCGACGACAAACAGCATGAATCCGAAAAGCCCGAAAATAATCGATGGAATTCCGGCCAGACATTCGGCACCAAATCTGATAATGGTTGTCAACCAGCCTTCGCGGGTATATTCAGTCAGAAAAACTGCGGTGGTCAGGGCAAATGGAATTGCGATCAGCAGTGAAGTAATCGCCAGAAGAATGGTCGAAACCAGCACCGGAAAAATGCCGCCTTCACGCCCAAGATCGACAGGATTTTCGACGAAAAAACCAGGAGTAAGGTGTCTCCAGCCTTTGGCCACAAGAAAAAGAAGTACACCGATGAGAATCGCTGCAACCATGATGGTCATCAGGCGGCTGATTCTGATTCCCAGGCGGTTATAAAAACGATTGCTTGCTATTGCTTCGGGACTCATAATTCTAACGTTTCCTTCTCACAAAAAGCGTCGCGGAAAGATTCAGACAGAAAATCATGATGAAAAGAACGACTCCGGTAGCAAAAAGCGCTTTCTGATGCAAACCAGAAGCGTAAGCCATTTCAATGGCAATATTGCTCGTCAGGGTTCGACACGGATGCAGCGGCGAAGTTGGAATGACGACGGCATTACCGGCTACCATTATGACTGCCATGGTTTCACCCATTGCCGGATGGATCCTGAAACACCATGAGTGGTGGAACGGGGAGGGCT
>CAZPCO010000180.1:0-7064 GCA_964585025.1 uncultured bacterium
ATCTCATTTCCCATAACCGAAGTTAACCAGGGGCAGATTGGTTCAGTGAAAATAGCTCCCGAAAAGCTTTCTGAATATCTTTCACAACGTTATCTCTGCCCTGGCTGCCGCGAACGGCACGGCCTTAAATAAGAAAGGACCGAGAATGAAAAGGAACGGTAATCTTGTCGGTATAGCTCTGGCTTCTCTGATAACCATGAATGGTACGCCGGTAACGGCGGCCGATCAGGTTGAAAGTTCCGATGAACGGCAGCCGCAGGTAACAGAAAGGCAAGGTGAAAATGCAGTTCAGGTTGCTGCACGGCAGAAACTGGTCGATGCTCTCAAAAGCATGAAGAATAACCCGGAAGCAATCGAGTTTCATTCGGCGATGTGCTACAAAATGGCTATGCCGCCTGCTGCATTCGACCATTCCTGCCCGACATGCGGGCATGTGAGTGCGCTTCAGTATCATGGCCTTGCCGGAAGGATGGCCCGTGAAATGTCTGGGATCCGCAGGTCTCTGCCGAATCTCGCTGTTCAGATTACAGTTGATGAAACCGCCCTCTGTGAAAAGTGCAGCAAAGGCCGGCAGCCCGAACTGGTTTTCACGACTCAGTGCGGAAACTGCCCGGCCAGTTTCACCTGGAAAATCAGCACCGACGCAGAGCTCGAAAAACTTGAGTATCTGTTTATAAATTTCCCGGCAACCGAGATAAATCTGGGGCCCGGCCGCTTCGAACTCAAGAATCCCGCCAAGGTCAGAGAAATCGTTGAATATGTTTCGGGTTGCATGTTCTGCCCGTCGTGCATCGAAAAGCTGCAATTGAAATACTGATGAAGACGTACTTTCCCGATCTTACGGTGCCTAAAACAGCGGTTTTAGAGCTCACCAGTCGCTGCAACCACAGCTGTGTTTTCTGTTCCACCCCCTGGGACCCTGATTCCCCCGATTGTTCCAGATTCAGCTGCCCTGCAGAAATGACCACCTCAGAATGGCAGCATTGCATCGATTTCATGCTGGCCCGCAAAGTGCATGGTTTTGCTTTTACCGGTGGTGAACCATTACTTCGATCCGATCTTTTTGAACTGGTAGATTACGTCAGAAACTGTCGTGCCAGTCACCCGGTTTTTGGCCCTGATGGCCGGGTCTGCGGTTATGAAGAGAAGGTGCCTGAATTGACGATGATCACCAATGGGCGCCTGATGACTGCAGAGCATGCAGAGCGTCTGCAAGGAAAGGTTGACGCGGTGGTCGTCAGTCTGCCCGGTCTGAAAACCTATTCCGATCTGACCGGCGGCGGTGACCCGGCAGCAGCGCTGCGGGCGATCAGTCTTCTTGCCGGCTGCAAAGTTCCGGTCGTTGTCAGTATCTGCGTCACCACCAGAAATCTGCCTGAACTTTTCGAAAATATCTCTGCTGGTTTCCTGGCCGGGGCAGATCAGTTGCTGCTCAATCGTTTTCTGCCGGGCGGGCGGGGCACAGTGCACCGGGAACTCTGCCTTAATGTCGATCAGGTCAGGCAGATGCTGACCATTGCCGACGAAGTGTGTGTGGCCGCCAACCGTTTTGGCTCAGTTGGTACCGAACTGCCGCTGTGCGTCTGCGATGGCAGCTATAAAATGCTGACCGTCGGCACTCAGTGTGCCGGCGGTGTCGAATTTTTTGCCGTTGCCCCTGATGGCAGTGTCAGGCCCTGCAATCATTCTCCGATGAACCTTGGTCATTATCTGGGACTCGAAAAGGCTGTCGCCTCAGATTACTGGCAGAGGTTCAAAAGGCGCGATTATCTGCCAGCCATGTGCAATAAATGCCGGCACATTCTTAAATGTGATGGCGGCTGCCGCGAAGCAGCCCACATCGTTGGCGGCTCTTTGAATGCCTGCGACCCACTGTTTATCGATACTTGAATTATGGCAAAACATTTCCAGGTCAGCGCGTGCTCTGCCCCTGTATTTGATTGAAGGCCTTGTTGGCCCAGTCTTTTGCAATTTTGCTGCCCGTGGTGCCGCTGTAATGTAATCCGTCGCCACCACTTGCCGGATATTCAGTATAAGAGCGTGAATCAACGAAGCTGCCATATTTTTCGGCAGCTGCCTTGAGATTCTGATACAGGCGCCCGTAGTTTTCTGAGCCGCCGACGCCATCGCGCGGTTCGGGCGGGCCAACCCAGACTATTTTACAGCCGGCGCGTCTGGCGATGTCACAAACCGACTGGACCTGTTTCTGAATGGCTTCTGAACTTGAATAGGCCATGTTGGCACCAAGAGAAAAAACGATGACGCTCGGTTTGTATTCCTGAATGAGACTGTTGAGATTGGGAGTTTGTCGCGGCGTGCGCCAGTCAGCAGGCTGGTCGACATTACCTTTTTCATCTCGTGAATAATAACCGCATTTGCCGACCGTGCCATTCAGCCACCACGAGGGTGATGAACCGGCTACGCCACAGGTTCTAACTGCCGCCCCTGTTTCTCGCATCAGGCCATCGATGGTTTTGCCATAAACGCCGCAGGTATGAGAGTCACCAATATGCAGAACACGGCTGTCAGCCGTAATTAACGGAGCATCAGCCTGACTGGGGGGTGCATCTGCTGACGGCGCTGCAGGGCCTGTTGTTGCCGGTTTTACGGCAGCTGAAGCTGGCGACTGGGCACTCGAATCCACAATTGCAGCCGATTGTGCAGTTGGTTTACTGCTTGCTGGAATCTCTGCTACCGTTGTTGTGTCTTCAGCAGGTGTGGTAGAACCGTCATTCCTGGCAGGTTTTGGGCCGAGGCGCAACTGCCAGCCGACCAGAATCAGGTCGGGATTTTTCAGCAGCGACGGGTAGAGATCGTTGTTCCATTCGACGAGATCTCGCCAGCGCGAGCTGCTGCCAAGCAGTCTCTGGGCCAGGCCGCACAGGGTATCGCCGCGCACCACCTTCACCATTTTCCCTGAGCTTGCCGCTGTTTCATCGTCTGTTGAAGTTTGGGTTTCAGAATCGCCAGGCAGACTGTATTCTCCTGATTGCCCATCGGTTGTGGCAGCCTTTTCATCAGTGATATTAACCGTGGTAACAGAAAAGGGCGATTGGGCCTGCGCCGCAGCACAACCCATGATAATTCCGAAGGCACAACCAAGAATTAGTTCAGGTCGCATCGTCTTAACCTCCGTCTACCATAATTTTCTGAAAATCGGCTTTGCTATTTATTCATTATAACATGCCGCTCCAATCTGAGAATAATGACGAATTTCCCTTTAAGACAGCGAAAGAACCAGAAAGTCTATGAACAAATGATGGTTTGCTTTAAGATATACTGATCAAATTATGGCACAGCAGCGGCAAAGAATTTTTCGTTTTTGCTTGCCCGTGATGCTCTGAAGTGGTATACAGATTGTGTCAGGCTTGCCTGACATCCGGGGCTGTAGCTCAGTTGGGAGAGCGCGACATTCGCATTGTCGAGGCCGACGGTTCGATTCCGTTCAGCTCCACTCCAGATCCGGCGCGATTGCCCCGGAAAAGTTAAAGACTCGCATACTGGCGGGTCTTTTGTGTATATGTCCCCCTTTTAGACAGATGGTTCGGTTGCTTAAGGCCATCGAAAGCAACAAAAGCATATATCAGAAGGAATAGATCGATGCCTGAGGAACGAAGTTTACTCTCCACTTTTCATGAAATTGCCCATCATGAGAAGAAATACCTTTTTATTATCAGTCTGATATTTCTGATTTTCTGGGGGCTGCTGACCCCATTGGGTCCTTTCATTGGCGGCCATTATAATTTTGCTGGTTACATCTGGGGCTCCGACGGCCTGATCATGGTGGCCAGCGGCTATAAAAATATCATTATCCGGCTTTTTTCCCGCCCCTGACTGTTACGCTCATTATGTAGACTGCAGGGGTTTTGAAACGGCCTTGATAATTTTCCTGACGGCAAATTTCGGGGGAATCTGTTATGCTGTTCAGATAGATCAAATTTGTGCCTGAAGGGGAGCCTATGGCGGTCAGCAATGTAGCCGATAAACTTGAGTTACTTTCAGATGCTTTTAAAAATGGCAGCGCTGCCGAGCTCAAGAAGATTCTGCCGGCCTGCGCTGAACTTGAATCTGACCAGTTCGTGCAGATGCTCTTATACAAAGGGCTGGCGCATCCTGATAACGGGGTACAGCAGAAGACGGCCGAGATTCTCGGCAAACGGGTGCCGGTGATCGCTGCGCAACTTCAAGCTCTTCTTAATCACCCGGTTGATTCGATCCGTTACTGGTCGATGTTTCTGTTGGGCTTAGCTGGCCGTCTTGAACCTGACCACATTCTGCAGGTTCTGGCCAATCCCGAAAAAGATGAGATCAAAATGCTGGCAGCCGATCTGGCTGTCAAGCTCAAGATTCCAGGAGCTCTCGAAAAGCTGATTGCGCTGATGGCCAACCCGGGCTTCATGTTGCAGCGTCACATCAACGATCTGCTTCTCAAACAAGGAGAGCATCTGCTGCCCGTCATCAAAAACGTTTTTGTTTCCGGCGGCCTGCATCAGAAATACTGGGCCCTGAAACTGCTCATCGATGTAAGCGGGCCGAAGGCGATCAAACAGATTCAGAAATTTCTGCTCTCTAAAGACCCGGTGGTCAGGCTCTATGCAATTGCCGCCCTCGAATTCGTCTCAGGGGAAAAGGCCATCGGGTTCCTCTTTTCAGCGATGCTCGATGTCTCGCCGTTGATGCGCTACCAGGCGATCGAAGTGCTTGCACACAAAGGCGACGAGGTCCTGCAGAAGGCCATGTCGATTATCAAGAACAAGTCTCCAGAACTTAAGGAAGAAACAATCGTCGTAATCGGTCGAATTCTTGGTCCACGTGCCCTTAAAGTGTTTGCAAACGATCTCGAAAGCGGCAGCCCTGATGACAGATATTATGCGCTCAAAGCGGTCGGTCAGCAACCTGACCGCGATGGAATAGCCCGTCTTATCAAGGCTTTTAGAGACCCGGTCTGGGTAATCCGCAGTCTGGCCAGCGATCTGCTGGGCAATCTTGGCACACTGGCAACCGATGCTCTGATTGGCGCACTTGGTGATGATGATTACGACACTTTGTCCTGGGCGGCACGCACTCTTGGTGCCGGTCATGACCCGAGTGCCGTCCGCAACCTGCTGAACATTCTCGACCACCATCCTGATGATAATGCCCGTATCTGTGCTATCAGAGCTCTGGCTCACCTCGATGTCGAATTTACCGTCGATTTAATGATCATGGGCTTTCGACAACCGTCAATGTCGGTCAGGCACGCGATATCGGAAGCCCTGACCCGCATGAGCCGCCACAAGATCATCAAGCCGCTGCTTATCTCGCTTTTCGATCGTGATAAAACCATTTCCTTCTGGTGCGAGAAAACCCTGAAAAGTCTGCAATATCAGGCACTGCCGAGTGTTTTCACCCTGCTGGTCACCCTCGATGAGCGCGAAGCCGAAAAATTCAACCGCTTTCTCCACCAACTTAAACCAGAGCAGATCGAGAAACTTCTTTGCCGCGAACGTCTGAAACTCGATGATTTTGATCCTGAAACCCAGGCTGAAGAAGAGTATGTGGCAGTTAAACTCAGCGAATATAGAGATCTACGTGATCTGCTGTTTCAGGTGCGCGAACAGAAAGGCTCCGATCTGCATCTGGTCGTCGGTCTGCCGCCAATGATCAGAATTCACGGCGATCTGACCCGCACCAGTCTGCCGCCATTGTCTGAAGAGAGAGCCAACCAGCTGCTATTGCCAATTCTGAGCGAAGAACAATTGCAGACTTTTAAAGAAAAATATGAAATTGACTTTTCTTACGAAGTCAAACATGTCGGCCGTTTCCGGGCCAATATTTTTCGGCAGCGGGGTGGGGTAAGCGGCGTTTTCCGGATAATTCCAACTATTATCCCGACTTTCGAAGACCTTGGGCTCGATCGCCGCATTTTTGAGCCAATCTGCGATCACCGCAATGGTCTGATTCTCGTGACCGGTCCCACCGGTTCCGGCAAATCGACGACCATGGCGGCTATGGTCGACGTTATCAACAAAACGAGATACGAGCACATACTCACTATCGAAGACCCGATTGAATTTGTGCATCAGCACAAACGCTGCAGTGTCAATCAGCGCGAACTCAGCGTTCATACGCTGTCATTCGCCGCCGCCCTGCGTTCGGCACTGCGTGAAGATCCTGACGTCATCCTGGTTGGTGAAATGCGTGATCCTGAAACCATAAAACTGGCTCTGACGGCAGCTGAAACCGGGCATCTGGTGTTTTCAACCCTCCATACTATCAACACCTACGAGAGCATCAACCGTGTGATTGGCGCCTTTTCTTCAGACCACCAGGAACAGATTCGCCAGGAGCTTTCCGGGGTTCTGCGTGCAATAGTTTCCCAGAAACTGCTGCCACGCTCTGATCATCGTGGCCGAGTACTGGCTTATGAACTGCTGATCTGCAACACAGCTGTCAAGAATCTCATCAAGGAAGCCAAGCTAGACCAGATCGTGTCTGTCATGCAGACCAGTCAGGGCGATAACATGCAGACAATGGATCAATCACTCGCTGGTCTGGTAATGTCGGGTGCCTGCTCTCAGGAAATAGTTCTGCCGCATGTCGCAGACAAGAAGAGTTTTCCCGGTCTGATCAAGCCTGCTAAGGCAACAACGCAGAGTTCGCCGCCACGCCCGGCTCGAACCTGATAATGTGATACAAAATCAGCTCAAAAATTGCTGCCGTATTTTGTCGGCAGTGGTCAATCATGTTCCATTTGGAGTAAACTGGACAGGTAAAGTTTACATGCGGGGGGATTTCATGAAACAAAGATTTCTTTTGCTGGCTCTGGGTGCATTTCTGCTGCTGACTGCTTCTCTGGCGACGGCTGAGGAAACCGTCGAGAGTGCCCGTCTGCTTTTCTACCCGAATGGAGACAGCACGCAGTTTCTCGCCCGAATCGTGCAATTCCGCACCAGTGATGATTACTGGTACTATTATCGTGCACGGCCGGTCTCGATCATTGGCGCGTTGCCCGGAGAATGGGTTTCTTCCTATGTAAACAGCACCTGGAGTGATAACCGCGTGACTTACGAAATATTTGCCTG
>CAZPCO010000181.1:0-5591 GCA_964585025.1 uncultured bacterium
TCGGTCTTAATGTTTACCGCAAAAAATAAGACGGTTTTGTTGCAAAACTTGCGGCACTCCCATCCCGGGGGGTGCCGTTTTGTTATTGTTTTTCTTTGTTTTCTTGCTGCTGCCGGTTGTGCTGCCCAGTCGATGGCCGTGAAATATGCCGACGCGGGCGGCAGCGGTGGGGTTCCTTACAATTTCCGAGTTATCGATGGGTCTCTGCTGGCCGGTGGTTACCTGTTCAATCCGGTTAAAAAGAACAATTCCGATGCCAAAGTGGTTGAATATGTGAGATTTCTCAAAAAACTCGGAGCAACTTCGCTTCTGCTGCTGCATGTTCCTCTGCAGGACGTTTTCACTGACAGATTGAGCGAAATTTGCCGACGTGAACGGATGCCCCTGGTTAAAATGCGCATGAATGCTGCTCAGCTTCCTGATCATGATCAGACTGATCAGATTATGAAGCTGATTGCTTCCGGCACCTACGTTCATTGCATGTGGGGTTGCGATCGAACCGGGGCCGTTATCGCCAGATATCTGCGAAACCGGCATGGCTATTCTGGCAAAAAGGCTTTTGAAGCCATTATTGGCGGTGGGTCACACGCCGGTCCTCTTGGCGGTTTCAAAAGAGTGCCCGGTAATCTCAGTCTGCTGCTATATTTCTGGCCGGAAGTTGGCCGCGAAGCCCCTGAAATACTTGCTGAATATCAGCCCGGAACGAAGTAGAGATCTCCTGTTTTTAGTGCGGAGAAGTTGGCTCTTCTTCTTCCTCGACTTCAATTTCCTCATATTCAACTTCTGCGTCGTCATCATCGACTTCGACAACTTCTTCTACCTCTTCTACTTCTTCTACCTCTTCTACCTCTTCAATCTCTTCAATCTCTTCAATCTCTTCAACTACCTCAACTTCTTCTGTCTCTTCGACCTCCTCAACCTCTTCGATTTCCTCTACTTCGATAATTTCTTCTTCAGCTTCTTCTACTTCGATGATTTCTTCAACCTCGGATTCCCCTTCATCAGATGAGCTGACGATAAGCTCGGAATCTTTGCCTTCCAGCTCAAACATCTCGTCGTCAGCTTCTTCTTCGGTTGCAACTATCTTAACTGCCGCTTCATGCTTCGGTGTTTCAGTGTTAACTGTTCCGGTGACACTTTGAGAAATTTCAGATGGTGAATTCATGACAGGTTGAGCCGCAGTTGTCTGGCTTTCAACCGTTGCCGGCTTGCCATCCTGATTTGCATTTTTGCCGCGACCGGCAATTTTCAATTTGCCGGCCAGGGCCAGGAATTTTTCTTTCCAGGCCAGAAGCTTTTCTTTGAATTTGCCCGTCGGAGCAACTTGAGGCTCAACTGAAGCGGCATCGAGTGTTTCTGTCTGCTTAATGTCAGGCTCAGAAGCAATCAGATTGAGCTGGGCGGCCCTGCGCTTTTTGATGAGCTGGTTGATTCCTGCTCCAATGCCGGCCAACAGCAAAAGAATCGGCAGAAGCATCTTTTTCAGCATCATCGTCCAGTAGAGTGAAGATGCGCCTTCCGGAGGATTTTTGGCTTTCAGTGCAATATCAAGAGCTTTGCGGGCCTTTTCGCTGTTTGGTTTCGGGTTGTAATAATAGTATAAAGCCAGGGCGAAGTTGGCCAGTGGATCGCTTTCTTCAGTTTCGATTATCTGATTGGCAAATCGCTGAGCGGCTTTATAATTGGGTTTTGCAGCATTCAGTTCGGCCTGAAGCTGAAATCTCAATCCGTCCGGAATTTCGCCGGCTTCGGGGTTTTCAGAAAATAGATCTTTGATCCCCTGCCAGTCCTTTTTCTTCTGCAGTTCTGCGGCAGCAATCATGATCGAATCAAATTTTGAGGTCGCTGTCGTTTCGGCAGATGCCTCTTCCTGATTTTCTTCAGGATGCCATTTTTCGACAAACAGATCGAAAATATCCTTTGCCAGAGCAGTATCACTGGCCAGCCCCTCCCGGAAAATTTTCAAGTCTGGATTGGCTGCCAGAACCTTTACTGCGGCGATGACCCTTGTTGATGTCGCCACAGGGGGGGGCTTCACGGCTCTTGGCATTGCTGCCGATCCTGATGCCGTCAGGCCTGAGGTTCCGCTTGCTGCTGATGTCTGCTGCGGTTCATTTTTAGCTCGTGCAGTAGCAAGATTGCTGATGAGCTTTTTGGCTGATCTTACCATCGGCGAGTTCCCGGCTGTTGTCACCTTTTCAACAATTTTCCTGGCTTCATAGGAAGGTTCTTCGGGAGGGAGGGGCACAGGTTCGGTCGCTCTGACCGCGACTGGTGGCGGTGTCACTCTGATCTGTTCCAGATGGTAATTGATTGTGGGTGCCGGAAGATTGCGGAGAATGTCTTCCGCTTCGGACGATTGTGCCCTGGCGCTCGGCAGGAATACCAGGACAAAATATAGGATTGTAACAATGATGTTCAGCAAGTTTTTTGCGCAAACCTGTCTCGGGCAGTTACTGCCAGCTCATCACAGCGTTCATTTTCCGGATGCCCGGCATGTCCTTTGATCCATTGCCATTCAAGCTTATGAATGGCTGCCTGTTTTAATAATCTTTCCCAGAGTTCCCGGTTCTTGACCGGCTTTTTCCCAGCTGTTTTCCAGCCATTCTTCTGCCAGTTATCCAACCACTTTTCGAGGAAGGCATTGGCAATGTATTTGCTATCGGTAAATATTTTTACCAGACATGGTTCTTTGAGAACTTCAAGTGCAGAAATTACTCCCATCAGCTCCATTCGATTGTTGGTGGTTTCTCTTTCGCCGCCAGAAAGCTCTTTCTCGCTTTCACCATATCTTAGAATAGCTCCCCATCCACCTGGCCCGGGGTTGCCGCTGCAGGCACCATCCGAAAAAATCTGAACTTCTTTAAGTTTCTTTTCAGAATGCATTCTGATTTCCTTCCACTACTATCTCTGGCAGAATAATTTCAAATCTGCTCCCCTTGTCGGGTTCGCTGAAAACAAAAATCTTTCCTTTCAACTCTTCGGTCAGTTTTTTGACAATGCTGAGGCCTAGACCGGTTCCGCCAAATTTTCTTCGATTACCGTGGCTCACCTGGTAAAAAGCTTCGAATACTTTCTCGAGATCCTGAGGTGCGATGCCAATTCCATGATCTTCTACCGCAATGAAAAGATCGTTTTGTATCCTTCGTATTTCCAGGAGAACCGGCATGTCTTTTCCGAATTTGAAGGCGTTGGTCAGCAGATTTACGATAATATGCTGCAGTGACAACCGGTCGGTTCGCAACTTCAGCTCCCGATCGGGAATATTTGAGGAAAAGCTGGCTGATTCAGACTGGAGGCCGATGCACATCGAATCGATGTGAGTGAGTATTTCGCTCAACTGAAACTCTTCGACATGATAAGTAAAGCTGCCGTTTTCAAGCTGTGAAAATCTCAATATCCCATCGATCATGCTCTGCAGATGGTTCGAATTGTTTACGATCTGGCCGGCAATTTCCTGGGCTTTCTGTGGCGGAAGCATCGAGGCCGGCCCGGTAGTACTGCTGAGAATCTGGCCATAACCTTTAATTGCTGTCAAAGGCGTTTTAAGCTCGTGACTCATCATTGCTAGAAATTGAGATTTTGTGCGGTTCGCGTCCTCAGCTCTTTCCTTTTCAAGAATCAAGGCCTTTTCCGTTTCCTTGCGTAACTTAACCTCTGCTTCCAGCTCGCCAATGATGCGTTGTTTCATTTCACTTTCCGCTTTTGAACGCAGCAGTTCTTCAAGAGCCTTTTTTATACTGCTTTCCATCTTTTTATAGACCGCCATACCCTGACTGGGCCCGAAAATTTCTACAAGGGGAAGGGAAGGCGGCAGAATGCTTTCTTTCATGTTGAAAATGGTGTTGATAATGATTCCCATATGCCGCAAACCAAGAGCGACAGAAATGTAACCCAGCGCCAGAATGATGTGGACCGGATGCGAGGGAATTTCATCCGGACGAATGCTTATGAACAGGCCTGCATAAACAGAGCAGCCGAGACTTAACAGCAGACTTCCCATTCCGACCAGCCTGGCAGAATGGAAAAGCCTTCCCTGGGCATTTTTCCAGAGATACAGGCTGATGGCCCCCAGATAGCCTATGCCGATCGAATACATCAGACCAAAAATCACTTCTTTTGGGTTGGCATTCACTGGGCCTGAATCAAAAAGTTTGGTATTCATGAATACTGGTATAGCAGTGCAGGAAGTGATGATTGCCAGATAATAGACCCATGACTGACGGCTGAATTCAACCCTGCAGACTTTCCCAAGTAGAAACACCCCGGGCAGGGCAAAAAGAATCGCAAAAACGAAGAATAAATTGGTGAAAACTATCTGCTTGAAAGAGGACAGCTTGAAAACCCAGAAGAGAAAATCGATCAGATTGCCGGTCGCAGCGCTGCAGAGAGAAATGTTCAAGAACAGGGTGGCATCCCTGGCTATACTTCGGCTCGGAATCCTGGTCCAGGCCACAAATCCCAATACGGCCGCAAAAACATTGATAATGACGAAAACCGCATAAAGAATGTGGGCGTGCTCAAGAGAGCCATATGGCAACTCTGCCAGAAAACAGACGATATAGCTCGCCAGAAAACAACAGATAGAGAACCATAGCAGGCTAAGCTCAAAGTTTGAAAACCGGTGCCCGAGCAGCTCGAACCTTTCTGTCGGCAGGGCGTTTGACTCTGTTCCCTGGCTTTGGCTTGTTTGAGCATCTGAAAAAAAATCTTCCGGATGAATTTCTGTCATTGTGTCGACCAAACCTCATTGTAGGTTGTTGTCAGGTTATCACCGCCACTGGAATACAGTTTTGTACCAATATTGCCAAGCTGCAGCCAGGCGCGGGGTGAGAACTGC
The DNA here is from genome assembly GCA_964585025.1 of uncultured bacterium. Taxonomy (GTDB): domain Bacteria; phylum Muiribacteriota; class Ozemobacteria; order Ozemobacterales; family Ozemobacteraceae; genus Rifleibacterium. The sequence continues at coordinate 4,841 of CAZPCO010000181.1, forward strand.
TGTGCTGAACCGCCACTGTTGCCGAGAATTTCAACCCAGTTGCGCCCATCATTCGATGCCCAGACATCATTGAAAAAAGTTGCGGAGAATTCATCGGAAGAAGTAGCGCCACCAGCAATCCAGGCTCTGCCATTGAAGATGGTCATGCCATGCCCGCATCTGGCTGCAAATGCTGCATTGCCGGTCTCGTAACTCCATGTGTCGCCGTTGGTTGTCGACCAGATATCATTCAATGGCCCGGTCTGATTAGAAGCATTCTTTCCGTAACCGCCCCAAACCCACATTTTGCCGTTAATCACTCCACATTGTGCCTGTTTTCGTGGGAAAAAGCTGACAATTTTCGAGCGCAGCTGCCAGGTGACACCATTCGAAGAACTCCAGCATTCGTCAAGAAGCACAGGATTTCCTCCGCCATCAACTGTCTGGCCTGCAACTATCCAGAGTTGGTTGTCAAATACCGCCATGTTGTGCCATGCCCGACTGTAATATTCTGCCGATGGGGTTTCTCTGACCCAGGTTTTGCCGTCACCTGATGACCAGACATCGTCAAAAAGAAGGTAATCGGTAGCTGTCTCAGCATAACCGCCCGTCAACCAGATGCGATTGTTGAAAACCGCACAGGCATGGCCGGCACGGGCTGTAAACATTCCCGCAGTTCCGTTGGCAACCTCCTCGGTCCAGGCAGATCCGTTTTCGGAACTCCAGACGTCGTTGAGAAATTCATCACCCAGGCCGCCGATTACCCAGAGTT
>CAZPCO010000181.1:5601-5998 GCA_964585025.1 uncultured bacterium
GCCGCCGAAAGAGATCATAACATGGTCCTTTCTTGGGGTAAAGGTGGAGGTTGAAGTGGTCTGGGGCTGATCCAGGTGCCAGACTCTTCCTTCGTCTGCCGTCGTCGTAAATGACCATGCAACTGGGCTTTCGATGGTTATACCTGTTGAATCCATGGCTGTGGCAGCTACATTAATCTGGTAACCAGTATAAAAAGCCAACGTATTTGTTGAAACAAAGGTCATTATGTTGCCGTTCCATGAAAAATTGCCATTCTCGGGAGTGGTTTCTCCGTTTCGAACCAGACTGAAGGCTGTTTGGACGCTTGCCTGATTCATGGTTTTTGAGAATTCAATTTTGATGGCAGAGTCGACAGGAACTCCTGTTGCATCTACACCGGGTTGACATTTGGAAAGA
>CAZPCO010000181.1:6008-7037 GCA_964585025.1 uncultured bacterium
GCTCGTTGTCGAGAATGACAGCAGATAGGGGTTTTCCAGGGACAGCCCCTCGATATCGGCTGCCCCGGTTTCGATTCTCATCTGATAGGCGGTGCCATGTGCAAGTGGCTGTGAAAAGCTTATTTGCAGAGTTTTGTCGCTATTTTGCCAGGAAAACTGCATTGAACCCGCTGCAGCTGGCGTCAGGCCGATTGCGGCAGTCACGGTATCGCGGTTCATTGTTTTGGAAAAATTCAATTCAAACTGCTGGTCTGGAGGAACATTCAGCGAGCCAGCCGTTGGAATTGTCGAGGAAATAACCGGTTTCACGGCTGCTCTTGTGCTGAATGTCGTAGAATAGCCAGAATCAAGTGTGGAATCATATATGTCACGGGTCTGAGAATCAATGGTAATCTGATAGGTCTGCGAAAAGTTCAGATAATTGACCGGGCTCAATCGCAGAGTTCGGTCATTGTTGCTCCATAATTTTGACCAGCCGCCAGCTGGCTCTGGTTGAGAGGTGAAAACCAGACTGCTGGTTGCTACCGGGTTTGAAAACACTATTTCAAAATACTGATTGACGGGCAGATTGGTTGTGCCGTCAACTGGAATGATGCTTCCGGCTGAAAATGCCGGAGGTGGCGCTGCCCTGGTGAAGAATGTAAAAGACAGAGGAAGCGCCGCCGGCAGGTTGTCAGTATCCTTCAGGCCGTTGGCAATTGTTGTTGAAATCTGACTGGACCAGGGTAATGGCTGGGCAGGAGTGAGAATCAGACGATCAGCGTTGACGCTGATCGCTACCGCGATCGCGGTCGAACCCGAGCTGACTGTGATCAGATCTGAAGAAACGGGGGTGGCCAACGGACGTGAAAAAGTGATCTGAATGCTTGAATCAGTTGCGACATTGGTTTGTTGATCAGTTGGATCTGTTGCTGAAACTATTGTCTGCGTAGAGGTTGTATAGCTGGCAATTTGATCGTAAGCCAGTTTTGAGCCGTTTACGTCTTCAGATGAGCTGGAAATCAGCAACGAATAGTTGGTCGCGAAATT
>CAZPCO010000182.1:0-6985 GCA_964585025.1 uncultured bacterium
ACCCGCAGGAAGAAAAAAGAAAACTCAACCAGATTTTTTACCCTGAGAAGAAGAAAGCAGCATCCGAAGGATCTGCAGAGGTTACAGGCTTAACCCAGGAATTCATGGCGACATTACCAGAAGTGGATTTTGACGCCAATATGGAAATACTGGCTGAACAGCTCTTTCGATGGGCCGCCACTATTTTGAAAGGCGCAGCCAAACATTCACTGCCGGCAACGGTCAAACTTTTCGAAGTTTCTGCCAGAATCGTTGGCACATTTTATACCCCCAGGCCGCCAGAAATACGAAAACTCACGGTAATGATCCCGGGCACTGTTGAAACCTATCGTCAGCCACCAGAAGACGAAAAATAAAAAAAAATTCGAACATTTTTTTTTCGTCTTCTAACATTTTTGCTCCCGCCATCGTGCGGGAGTTTTCTTTAAACCCTTTACCCAAAAGGCTTTCAGCCACATAAACTCCCTGCCCGGAAAATTTATCCGGTTGCAACTCAAGCCCCCATAGGTAGGAATCATATTTTTTCTAGGAGGCACACTAATGTTTAAACAAGCAAATGAGAATTCACCACTCGCACTCGACAACCGACTGATCAGGCTGCCCGAAGTCATGAAGATCGTGCCGCTGTGCAAAGTCAAAATTTACCAGATGATCAAAGATGGCGTTTTCCCGGCGCCCATAAAGATTGGTAGAGCATCTCTATGGGAAACAGATGCAATCAGGTTTTTTCTGCAGCAGCTGAAAGAAGGTCAAAGCAAATGAAACCAGAGATTCATAAGATAGAAAATTTCACAGCCAGAAGCTTTCCAGTCTGTGTCATTTGCCACACATCTGCCAGAAGGCTCTTAACTCACGATACCAGTCCACAGGATCCATATATGTTTGATTCGGAGTTCCCAGGAGGTTGGGATATGAACAATATACAGACGCTGAAAATGCCAGAATACGTTCTGCTAAGGTTAAAGCATATACTAGAATTGGTGCCCGTCAGCAGGTCTACTTTCTTGGAAGGCATTCGCACCAATCGATTTCCGAAACCCTTCAAAAACGGCCGCTGCACCTTCTGGCGCGTTGAGGACATCAGGATGCTGATCGAGCAGATGACCGGGGGTGACGCGAAATGAACCCCGAAAAGAAAAGCCGGGCAGTAAACCCGGCCGAAGACATTGAATCGCATGAAAATTATAGCACAAAACCCGCGTTGCAGGCTAGTTTTTCCATGTTTCGCAACAGCTTTGATACTGACCCGGCCGGAGAAACTACCCTTGCACAACTGGCGGCAGACATTCGCTTTGGCAGGTGGCAAGATCGGGTTATACGACTTCGGGCCATTGCCGAAGAATACAGCCAGAACAAGCGAAACCTGCCGGCCGTTGCCTTTGGTGGCATATTCAACAGACGCAAGAAGGATGCACTTGTTAAGGCTTCGGGGCTGGTTGTGCTCGACATTGACCACGTTGCTTGGAAGGTGTCAGAGATCAAAGGCAAGCTGACGGCAGACCAGCATACAGCTCTTTGTTTTGTTTCACCTTCTGGCGCTGGCCTGAAAATTGTTTTTCATGCTGAGTTTACCGATGACGCAACCTTTAAGCAGGCATGGCGGGCCATTGCTGACTACTTTAAACAGACTCACGGTATAACGCTCGACCCAACAGGCAAGGATATTTGCCGGCTCTGTTATGTTTCGTTTGACCCGGAAGCCTATTACAACCCGGCAGCGGTTCAATTCAAGTATGAAGTGGCGGCCGTCGAACCCTTGCGGCCGGCGGCCAGACCGACAGCGCCTATTTTTATCGGCACCTATCAACAGCGCTATGTTTTGAGCGCCATAAATGGCGAAATTGAAAGAATTGAGACAGCGCCAAGAGGCAGCGGCAACAATGCCTTGAATATTGCTGCAATGAAGATCGGGCAATTTTATTATCTTGGCCTGTTCGACAAAGCAGCAATCAGGCAGCACCTTACCGCTGCATACCTGCAACGCGGCGGTTCATTCAAGAATCAAGTTGAAGCTGATGCAACCTTTGAAAGCGGCTGGCTGGCTGGCGTGAAATCGCCAAGGGGACTACCAGAAGGGGGCCGGCCATGAAAAAAATAACATCGTTCGAGCAGATCGGCGGCAAGGCCGATGAACAAAAACCATTATTGGAATGGCAGGGCGTTGGGCGGTTTCTTGATGCAGAACCGCCACAGGAAAAGCTGTTGTTTTGTGGCAATGGCTGGAGTATTCCCGATAAATGCGTTATAGCCATCTTCGCGGCTGGCGGCACCGGCAAAACATTTCTTGGCTTCCAGCTTTCTGCATGTCTGGCGGCTGGCGTGAACATGGGGCCGTTCGTTGTGACTCAACAATTAATGCCGGTTATCAGGCGCAAGGTTTTGTATATTTGCGGCGAAGATCAGGAAGAGATCATTCACCGGCGTTTAAGGGGGATTCACAATCACCTGCCGGGAATGAAGGAAAACGAACCGTTTATTAGAGAGAACTTGGAAATAGCTTCTCTCGTGGGGCAAGACAGAGTTTTAATCAGGCTTGACCATAATGGGAATCCCGCAACAACTGAAGTTTTCGGGCGACTGAAGCGAACTATTGAAAGCATTAAGGGCCTTGATGTGCTTATTCTCGACCCGCTCAGTAAGTTCTATGGCCTGAATGAAAACGACAACGCATGCGGCAACGCGTGGATAGCACTACTCGAATCACTCGTCGTTGACTACAACTTGTCGGTAATTTTCGCTCACCATGAGAGCAAGAGCCAGAACAGTAGCGGGAGACTTGAATCATCGGCGGGGCGCGGGGCAGGCAGCTTCAGAGACGGTATCAGATATGCTCTGAGCCTTGAAAAGATGAGCGCCGAAGAGGGCAAAAGGCACGGAATAAAGAACTACCGCGAAATCGTGAAAGTCTTGCCAACGAAAACGAACTATACCGCCCAAAGTTCAGGAGTTGAATACTTTAAGCACGGGCCTTGTGGTGTTCTATTGCCCTTTGCGGTGGTCAAAGAACAAAACGACAGCCAAGCGGAAGCACTCTATCAACTTCTTTTTGATGCAATGACCGGGAAAATTCTCGACGATGACGGCAAACCGATACCGTATGAACCCGGAAGTTTGTCGCGGCGTGGCTTAGAACGTGGCGACAAGGCCAGTATGCTGGAGCGGAAAGTTCGCGACAGAATGAAGGAATACGGCGACCTGAAAGAGATCATTAACCGGCAGCTCTTGAGGCTCGAAACTCAAAAGAAAATCTGCATTCGAGAACTGAAGAACAAAAAGCAAATCGTTTATGTGACCGCGCTGGAATACATGACGCATTCCAGCAACGAGCCAGAGCAGACCCCGCCTGCCACAGAAGGGGCAACTCAGCCTGAGATGCAGGAAATCATCATTCCGGTTGATGAGCCAGAGCAGAGCAATGAAAAAACCGTTCAATAACGCTGGAATAAAAAAAGCTGGTAGTTGCTGGAATAAAACGTTCATTCCAGCGGTAACTGGCTGTATAAAAGGTTTTCCATTGGAATACCAGACAGATGGAATAAAGGCATATTCCGGGGGGTTCTATTCCAGCGTAAACCAACTGTTTAAAGGCGTTTGCGAGAAAAAACCGGGGCTGGAATAAAACCTACCCTAAAGGGGAAATAAAACGCATTCCAGCGTTTTTTATTCCCACGGGTTTACTTGGGTGCGAAAAATCAAACCATTGTTGGGGGCAACTATGAAAATGCCATTTGTGGCAAGCGGTTCTGAGATCGGCATGGTTTTAAACGCGGGCCTGAATCTATCTGTAGTTGATGGCGGGCTGAAAGTTGCGGGCAATCCGGCAACTATTCGCGCGATATTGCCGTTATTGAAAAAGCATCGCAAGGAAATAATTACGCGATTACAGGCCGATGGCGCGGCTCAAAACAGCCCGGCCATGTCTAAACATGGCAACACTGAAACGAGAGCAACACAGGTCATACCAGCTCAACAGTCAGAGACTGACGCTGAAAGGCTGGCGGCATGGGAGCGCGGGGAATGGGTAACGATACCTCATACCGCTGAATCGCTCGAAATATTCCGGGCACTTGAACTTGAGAACATGGCCCAGCAGATCGGCATGGTGGAGATTGCTGAAGAACTCAGCAAAGCACTAGCGGCCATCGATCATATAGATCGGTATAAGCGACCGGAAGATTTTGACTATGCATTGTCGGTATTGAGATCGGTTGCAGACGATGCAGCAGTTTTGTTGCCGGTCAGAGCAAAAAAGGCGGCATAGATCATGCGAACATGGGGGTTACATACGTGAGCAAAACGAAACCAGGCCAATGCGAACGGGTAAAAGGCGCGATGGAAAAACAGACCAGAGCGAAGCGGTTGGCGTCAGAATTGAAAGAGAGCCCCGCCCCTCATGACATGATTTTGCAGACCGAAGCGGTGGCATTGGTCGAGCATGGGTGCAAAGAGAGCGTTCTCTCGGTTATAAGGAATCGGCTGATCTCCCTTCTGGTTTTTAAAAGAGGCTGGTGCAAGCACATTCTGGAGTATCGCTTTTAGGCATGAAGCCATAAAGAAGGTTTTCAGAAGTAATTCTGTCTACCGATAGCTATCAGTATATTTTTGCAGTCAATTTGCTGATGTTTGTCTCTTAATTCTTTCTTCTCAACAAGAAAATTATTTATTAACCTGCCATTTTGAGCTATAGATATAAGGGTGAATAATTGCGTTCACAGAGAACAAAGAGTGTAAAATAATCTTTGTCTTGGCATATTGCCGTTCATCAATGTCTATTATGAGCGTCAACGCCGCAGTATAGAATATTGTTTTCGGGGTCTTCAATGGTAAGAACCAGAAGAAAAATGCAAGTAACATAAGAGGCTATCAGTCAGGAGTGATTTATGAAAACCATTCGCAGCGCATGCACACTACAACCCAACGCCCTCGAAATTAACGTCGGCGACCAGATCGAAAAACTCGACGAGATAATAAACTGCACCGATGGCCAGGAGTATTTTAATAAAACCTTCATAACCGACGGCATGAGAACCATGCTGACCAGAGGCATCGCCCGCCTGGCCGGCAAATCTAACGATACGGTTTTTCATCTCAAACAGGCGATGGGCGGTGGTAAAACTCACCTTATGGTCGGTTTTGGTCTGCTGGCCAAAGATGCCGGGCTGCGTTCGGCTCTGATCGGCGAAATACCACACCAGCAGGGTTTCTCAACTGCAAGAATAGCTGCATTCAATGGCCGAAACAACCCGCGCACCTATTTCTGGGGTGAGATCGCCAGACAACTTGGCAAAGAAGCCCTTTTTAACGAATTCTGGGAATCCGGCGCCAAAGCACCCGATGAACAGGCCTGGGTTAAGCTTTTTTCTGGTGATGAGCCGATTCTGATTCTGTTAGACGAAATACCGCCTTATTTTCATTATTACAGCACCCAGACGCTCGGCCATGGCACTATCGCCGATGTAGTAACCCGCGCTTTTGCCAATATGCTTACCGCTGCCCAGAAAAAAAAGAACGTCTGCATAGTAGTGTCTGACCTTGAAGCTGCCTATGATACTGGCGGAGAATTGATTCAACGCGCACTCGATGATGCTACCCAGGAGCTCGGCCGCGCCGAGATAAATATTACCCCGGTTAACCTTGAATCAAACGAGATCTACGAAATTCTTCGTAAGCGCCTTTTTCTCAAGTTACCAGACAAAAACGAAATTTCCGAAGTCGCCTCTGCCTATTCAGAAAGGCTCACCGAAGCCGCCAAGGCCAAAACAGTTGAGCGCAGTGCTGAAGCTCTGGCTAACGAAATCGAAGCAACATACCCATTTCACCCAAGTTTTCAGAGCATCGTCGCCCTGTTCAAAGAAAACGAAAAGTTTAAACAAACCCGTGGTCTGATGGAACTGGTATCGCGACTGCTCAAATCTGTCTGGCAGAGCAGCGAAGACATCTATCTGATTGGCGCACAGCATTTTGACCTTTCGATACCAGAAGTGCGCGACAAAATTGCTGAAATATCAGAGATGCGCGATGTTATTGCCCGCGACCTCTGGAACTCCACCGACGGTGCTCACGCTCAAGTTATTGATATCGCCCGTGGCAATAATTACGCCAAACAGGTCGGCGCGTTGCTGCTTACCGCAAGTCTTTCGACCGCTGTAAATTCGATCAAGGGCCTGACTGAGAGCGAAATGCTGCAGTATCTCATTTCACCTAACCACAAGGCCAGTGATTACCGAAGCGCTTTTATCGAACTGCAAAAGGCCGCCTGGTATCTGCATCAAACCCAGGAAGGCAGACAATATTTCGACCGCGTCGAAAACCTTACCAAGAAACTTCAGGGTTACGCAGAAAAAGCGCCTCAGAACAAAGTTGACGATCTGATTCGCCATCGCCTGACCGAAATGTATAAGCCAACCAACTTTGAAGCTTATGAGAAGGTTCTACCGCTACCTGAGATCGACGATGCCGAGGCGGTGTTAAAAACCTGCCGGGCGCTGCTGATAATCAGCCCAGACGGCAAAACCCCGCCAGAAGTTGTTAAACGCTTCTTTGCCAGCATGGTGAATAAAAACAATATTCTTGTTCTGACCGGCGATAAATCCTCAATTGCCAGTCTTGATAAGGCCGCACGCCATGTTTACGCAGTGACCAAGGCAGATAACGAAATTGCCGCCTCACACCCGCAGCGCAAAGAACTTGACGACAAAAAAGCCCAGTATGAGCAAGATTTCCAGACTACCATCCTGTCGGTTTTCGATAAAATTCTGTTTCCCGGCAATAACAAGGGCGAAGATGTTCTCAAACCCAAGGCGCTCGACACTACTTACCCGTCAAACGAGCCTTATAATGGCGAAAGGCAGGTAATTAAAACCCTCGTTTCTGACCCGCTCAAGCTCTACATTCAGATTCCCGAAAATTTTGATGCCCTCAAAGCCAGGGCAGAGGCAATATTGTTCGGCACCCAGGATGAGATGCGCAAAACTGATCTGATCGA
>CAZPCO010000183.1:0-6984 GCA_964585025.1 uncultured bacterium
AAAGGTCATCATCAGCAAAAAGACCCAGGTTGTCGCCTTTAAGGCAGTCTCAGACGTTATTCACCAGGTCCGTTCCGGTCACGGAATCGATGTAAAACAAACCCAGGAAGTATCGCATACTCTTGTCGAAGAAGTTCTGCAGCAACCAGATGCCATCATGAACCTGATGGATATCAAATCTTTCGACGACTACACTTTCACTCATAATATAAACGTGGCGACGATTTCGTTGATGATCGGGCAGGCTCTTGGCCTTGGCAAAAACGACCTTCATGATCTCGGCACGGGTGGTATGCTTCACGATGTCGGCAAACTGAAGATCTCTCTGAGTATTCTAAACAAAGATGGCAAACTGACAGACCAGGAATTCGCCGAAATGCGCGCCCACCCATCCTACGGTTACGAAATCCTTGCGAAATCAAAAGGTGTCAGCGAACGTGCCAGAATAATGGCTCTGCAGCACCACGAAAAATTTCAGGGCGGTGGTTATCCTTCGCGATTGAAGGGGAATGAAATCAGCCTGTTTGCGCGAATATGCGCTGTTGCAGACGTTTATGATGCCCTGACCACCGATCGGCCATATCGTATCGCCATGTCACCATATGAAGCCATGAAAATTCTGACCGCCGGCATGGACAGCCATTTCGATCCTGCTGTTTTAGGAGCTTTCATCAGGAAGTTTTCTTTATATCCTGCAGGCAGCCTGGTTAATCTCAATGATGGCTCTATCGCTCTGGTATTGAAGAACAACCCGGTATCGGTGATCAGACCGGTAATCAAGATTGTCGCCGATTCATCGGGCCGGCGCATTAAAGAACGTGTTGAAATAAATCTCATCGATTACAAGGATCTTTTCATCAAAGGGCCTGCCGATGCTGCGAAGATGAATGTTACCGCCGGAGGCGGGGTTTAAACTCGCATGAGACGCCTGGGATACATAAACCGCCTGTTACTGTGGTTTCTGGTTCAGCTATTCTTTTTATCAGCGGCCAGTGCCCAGCAGTTAGCGACATCCAGCGCTCTTGAACCTGAATTTCTGCGTGCCAGTGATGCCATGCAACTGCCCCCGGTAGAAATCCCGGAACCAGTTGTCGGAAAGGGGCGTCTTTCGGTTACTATCGAGACATTCACCGGCGAAAACCCCAAAAGAATAACTCAACAAGCTCTGAGGGCCGAACTATGGCTTGGAGATCATCGCCTGGCTTCTCTTAACGAAGATGAAAGCGATGTCACCCGGGAAAATAACCGGCGGATATTCACTTTCCCGGAAATCGAGCTCGCCGCCGGCTATTATTTCATTACTATCAGGCTTTATTCACGGGGTGCTCTGCATGGGCGTCGCAAATCGCATGAGCAAACCTTCCAGGTCGGCATTCACCCTGACCGCCTCAGCCGTGTCGCAAAAGTGATGCCATTCTTTCACTGGTAAAAAACACTGGAACCATGGAACAGCTTAACGAGTCTAATAGAATTGAAGATACCGATAATGATCTGCTGACAGAAATCCGGCGTGGCGATCAGAAGGCTTTTGCCCGACTTGTTTCCATGCATGAGAAGAATGTCTATCGCATATGTTACCGGTTCTTTGCTGACGAAAATGAAGCATCCGATGCCGCACAGGAGGTATTTATCAAGGTATTTCGGGCCATCGGCAGATTCGAGGGGCGCTCTTCGCTGAAGACATGGATTTATCGAATAGCCGCCAATACCTGTATCACGATAGCTGAAAAGAAAAAACGCGAAAAAGAAGGTCTGCTGGAAAGCATGCTGCACTGGTGGAGTTCCTATACCCAGGAATCACCTGAAGAAACAGCGATTGGCCGTGAAATACAGCATCTGAACCAGCAGATTGTCAGCGAAAAAGTCGCAAAACTGCCCGAAAGCTACCGAATGCCCGTCATATTGAAAGATATCGAAGGTCTGTCGCTTGAAAAAATTTCCGAGATTCTTGAAATCCCTGTTGGTACGGTTAAATCGCGGATAAATCGCGGAAGGCGCCTGCTGCAGGAATCTTTGCAGGCTTATGTTTATGGGAGAACCTGATGAAAAAGTGCAATCGTTATCTCGATGCTCTTGACCAGAACGCCCAGGAGGATTCGTCTCTCTGGCAGGATGTTCTCATGCATGCTGCCAGGTGCGCGGACTGCTCTTTCGACATGCAGGTGCGAACCGAAATGCTCGAAAAGCTGTCAGAACTGCCTGAGCCCGTCTATCCATCTACCTTGCACGAAGAAATTACCAATGCAGTTAAGGAATCCGGTGTCGGCGAAATAGAAGAAACTGATTCCGGTTTTCTCGCACGCCTCTTCGACAGATTTCTCCAGCCGGTTGAAATCCTGGTTCCAGCTGCCTGTATTCTTATGTTTGTATTTCTCATACAGCTTAATCACGAAGCCGTTTATGAAGGTCAGAGCCGCATTTTAAGCGGCGGTCAGAACAGAAGCAGTGTCGTTAAAATGGCATCTCTACCTGCAGTCGGCGATCAGGAGCTTGAAAAGGTTTCAGGTGAAGAAGTCAGAGAGTTCCTCGACAAGCTTGAAGAGTTCCGTCGCGCCCATCCTGACAGCCAGTCTGATATTCAGCAGACCATTCCAGAAATTGAACTGGTTAATGACAGTAACTTCCGGAGGTAACCCTGAACATGCAAAAATCATTTCAACTTCCACTGATGCTTGTTTTGTTGGTAGCGATAGTTTTGCCTGGTTATCTCGCAGCAGCCCCCGCCGAGCTTTTCGGCACGACTCTGATTGCAGATATTGCCGAGCGAGTCAGTCCAGCTGTTGTGGCGATTGAATCGGTTCAATATGTCCGCGCTCGACAGCGCCCGGGCTCTGGTGACCCATTTTTTGATCAGTTTTTTGGCCATTTATTCGATGAAGATTTTATCGGTCATAACAACGTAATTCCAAGAAAAGGAAATGGTTCTGGGGTTCTTATCAGCCCGGAAGGACATCTGCTGACCAATGAGCATGTTATTGCCGATGCCGATGAAATCATGGTGAATCTGGGCAATGGGAAGACATTCAAAGCTTCAGTGATCGGCAAAGACACGCTAACCGATCTGGCAGTTCTCAAAATCGATGCAGATTTCGCCCTTCCACATATTCCCATAGGTGATTCAGCCAGTATGAGGGTAGGTGAATGGGTCATCGCGATCGGTAATCCCTTTGGCCTGGGGATCACGGTTACTTCCGGGGTTGTATCAGCAATAAACAGAGATCTGTCCGTCGACAGGAACCGCTCATACAAAGATCTAATTCAGACAGATGCTTCCATCAACCCGGGTAATTCTGGCGGGGCGCTGATCAATTCACGCGGAGAACTGATCGGCGTCAATACTGCCATTATTCCTTACGGTCAGGGTATAGGCTTCGCGATTCCAGTAAATCGCGCCAAGCGAATTGTTGGCGATCTCATGGCCTATGGCCGTGTCAAAAAGGCTTTTCTCGGTGTCTCGGTGCAAAAGATCACCCCGGAACTTGCGAAATATTTTCAGATTCCCATGGAGGGGGTTCTTGTAACCGATGTTGCCAAGAACTCAGCTGCCGATCGGGCTCAGTTGGTTCCGGGCGATGTGATTCTCGAAATCGATGGAAAAAAAGTCAAGGATACTGACGACTTTCAGGAAGGAATCGACGAGCACCGTGTCGGTGATAAAGCCAGCATCAAAATTTTCCGCAAGGGCAAGGAAGGTCTGGCAGAGGTCGAATTCAACGAAATCCCTGCCGGGAAAAACGCCCTTGGGGTAACCGTCAGTAAGGTTAATGGTGATCTGGTCCGTCGCTTTCACCTCTTTGTCGAGGAAGGCTGCGTAATTACATCGGTTGTCCAGGGTTCTCCCGCAGAACGGGTTGGTCTTCAGCCAGGTGATGTAATTCAACAGGTGAACCGTAAGGTAACTCTTGATGAAGAATCCTTTGACCAGGCAATTACACAGCTAGCATCGGAAGGAAAGGCTTTGCTGAGAATTGTTCGCGGTCAGACTGTAAACTTGCTTCTGGTGAACAGCGATTAATAATTTTGCTGAACAAAAAAGATTGCATTCACAAAAAGCTGTTCGTATAATCATTCTATAACCTTCACCCATCGGAGGGCAATTACATGCAATTGGTTGATGTGCTCAAGGAAAACCAGATTTTCCTGAATTTCGAAGCAGAAAACAAAGATAAGGCCATTGAAAAATTCGTGTCATCACTTCAGCAGTCAGGTTCGATAAAAGAACCGGAAGCCCTCAAGGATGCCTTGTTTGAAAGGGAAAAGCTTGGTACAACCGGAGTCGGTGGCGGGATTGCAATGCCACACGCACGTTCGAGTGCCATAAAAGACCTGACAGTCGCCTTTTTCCGTTCAGAAGCAGGCATTGATTTTAAAGCAATCGACAGCAGCCCGGTAAACCTTGTTTTCATGCTCCTGGCTCCAGTTTCCTCTGGCGGCCCTTATTTAAAGCTTCTTGCCAAGATTTCTCGGCTGCTGCGCAGTGAAGAATTCAAGTCTTCGCTCCTTGCGGCAAAAAGTCCTGCTGAAATAATGCAGATCATCAAAGAAAACGATTGAGAGAAACCAGATTGTTTTCGATTCAGAATAGAAATCTGAAAATGCTAGCCCTGCTCGCCATTCTTGGCGCGGGGTTTTCTTCTTTAGACTCGTTTCCGCAACTGAGTGTCGGTCAGCGGGTTTTTGCCCAGGTCGGCACCAAAAAGACAGTCAAAAAGAAGAAAAAGGCTGACGCAGTCGACAAGAAAAAGCAGACAAAAGAAGAAGACTCTCTGTTCATAATGGATACCGACAAGGCCAAGGATTATCTGCCTGATATTTATCGCTGCCCTGAATGCGGCTACGAACAGGATGAACCTGGAACATGCCCTGACCATAACACCATGGAACTGGTAAAGGTTCTGTCGCGTGGTCGTGATCCTCTTGAACCAGTAGAACTCGATGGCAACGAAGACCTGATCGTTGATGTTCCGCTCAAGGATCTTCAGTTCAAGAAAGAAAATGTTGTTCCAGCTGCCACTGAAACGGTTCAAACAGCAAAATAAGCTGCAGATATCAAGCCCGGTCTTTAAAACATTGTAAAAGCCCCGTGCACACGGGCAGAGAAATAATATCCGTTTGCATCAACCCAAGGAGAAGAGAATGGCACTTAACATTACCCAGAAAATCATTAAACAGCACCTGGTCAGCGGTGAAATGATCGCCAAGAAACCGATCAACATCAAAATGGATCAGACTTTGACTCAGGATGCCACTGGAACCATGGCTTACCTGCAGTTTGAAGCTCTTGGAGTTCCAAGAGTCCGCACAGAACTTTCCGTGAGTTATGTCGATCATAATACCTCACAGATGGATTTCAAAAATCCTGACGACCATATTTTTCTTCAGACAATTGCCGACAAATTTGGCCTGGTTTTTTCCCGCCCCGGAAATGGCATCTGCCATCAGGTTCATCTCGAACGTTTCGGCAAGCCAGGCAAAACCTTGATTGGCTCTGACAGTCACACTCCGACTGGCGGCGGCATCGGCATGCTTGCAATTGGCGCCGGCGGCCTGGATGTGGCTATGGTCATGGCAGGTCAGCCCTTTCCGCTTAAAATGCCGATGGTTGTCAAAGTCAATCTTACCGGCAAACTGCAGCCATGGGTTGCCGCAAAAGACGTCATTCTCGAAATCCTGCGGCGCGAAACCGTAAAAGGCGGCGTAGGCTACGTCTATGAATATGCCGGCCCCGGCGTCGACACCCTGACGGTACCTGAGCGCGCCACAATCACCAATATGGGCGCCGAACTTGGGGCCACGACTTCAGTGTTTCCCAGCGATGCCGAAACCAGACGCTTTTTGAAGGCTCAGGGCCGTGAAGCCGACTGGACTGAACTCAAAGCCGATCCCGATGCCACTTATGATCGCGTTATCGATATCGATCTGAGCCAGGTCGTGCCGCTTGCAGCCTGCCCGCATATGCCGGATATCGTCAAACCAGTATCAGAGCTTGAACACATCAGTGTCGATCAGGTAATGATCGGCAGCTGCACCAATTCCAGCTACACTGACCTTACCAGGGCTGCCTGTATCCTTAAAGGCAAGACCGTTCACCCACGCCTGTCGCTTGGCATCGCCCCAGGTTCACGCCAGGTTCTGCGCATGCTCGCAGACGAAGGCAAGCTCTCGGATCTCGTCGCTGCCGGCGCCAGGCTGCTTGAAAACGCCTGCGGCCCCTGTATTGGCATGGGTTTCGCTCCAAAATCCGATGCCGTTGCCTTGAGAACCTCGAACCGCAACTTTGAAAAGCGCTCTGGAACTGATTCTGCGCAGGTCTATCTTGTCAGCCCGGAAGTTGCTGCTGTGGCCGCCGTTGAAGGAAAATTCACCGATCCCCGCAAGTGGGGCAAATATCCTGAAGTAAAAATGCCCGAAAAGTTCACTATCGATGACAGTATGTTCATTTTCCCATCAAAGGATGGTGCCAAGGTTGAGATCGTGCGTGGCCCGAATATTGCCGCCCTGCCGATCAAAGACAAAATGGGCAAGGTAATTCATGGAAAAGCTGTTATCAAGGTTGGTGACAACATAACCACCGACCATATCATGCCTGCCGGTCAGTATCTGCCGTTGCGCTCCAACGTTCCTGAATACGCAAAGCATGTATTTGAAGGCGTCGATAAGCAGTTCTACAACCGGGCGGTCGAAATGAAGCACAGCGTCATTATTGGTGGCGACAACTACGGTCAGGGAAGTTCACGTGAACATGCAGCTCTGTGTCCGATGTATCTTGGCGTTGAAGCAGTCGTGTGCAAAAGTTTTGCCCGCATTCACCTTGCCAACCTTGTGAACTTTGGAATTCTGCCTGCTACCTTCAAGAACCCCGCCGATTACGACAAAATCGAAACCGGTGATGAAATCAAAATCGACGTAAACGTTCTCGATGGCGAACTGATTCTCGAAAACGTCAGCAAAGGCCTGAAAATGCCGATAGTTCATACTCTTACC
>CAZPCO010000184.1:0-6982 GCA_964585025.1 uncultured bacterium
TTGGCGGCTCAGTTCAATTTGCGGCAAGTTATAACGACCAACCGCCACCGATTCTGCATTGTAAAAGACGATATCCGAGGTCATCAGCACCGGGTACATGAGTTTTCCGAGAGAAACCTTCGACCGTGCTTCTTCGTCACGGACGTCGTCTTTGAAGGTCGGGCAGCGTTCGAGCCAGCCAAGCGGCGTGAAGTTCGCCAGAATCGCATTCAGCTCAGCGTGTTCATGCATCGAAGACTGCCGCATGATGACTGATCTTTCCGGGTCTATACCAACACTCAGCCAGTCGATGATCATGTCGTCAATAACTTTGGGCAGATCGTCGATTTTGAGACGGTCGGTGAAAGCATGCCAGACAGCCGCGAAATAAAAGCATTCATAGCGGTCCTGAAGAGCAACCCAGTTTTTAAGGGTGCCTTCAAGGTGCCCAAGATGCAGAGAACCAGTGGTTCTCATACCGCTGACCAGTCTTTTCTTTGTCATTTTGTTTCTCCTGTTGCGTCTGTCTGCTTCGATCAGTATTCTGTCGCTTTCAATGCTTCCTCTGCCGCCTGGAGCGTTTCGGAATCAGGGTGTATCACCCTGACACGCTCCCAGCATTCTCTAGCCCGGTCGGTCTTTTTCATCTTGAAATAACCAACCCCCAGATTGAACTGGGCTTCAGCATAATCAGGATCGATTGCTACTGCCTTTTCCCAGTGTTCAACGGCCTTCTCGAGCTCGTTTCTCTTGTCCAAAAGGTTTCCCATGGTAAACCAGGCATTCTGATCATCGATGCCGGCTTCAAGAAGCGGTTTCAACAGCTGCTCGCTTTCGGCCAGACGGTTTTCATAATAATAGGCGCGGGCCAACAATAGTTTTTGCGCATTTTCCAGACGCCCGGTGGCGGCAAAAGGTTCGAGCACAGCAATTGCAAGCGGGTAAAAACCCAGCCCGACCGCCATTCTGGCAACAGAAAAGGCTTCCTGCTGGGTGGTGATGACGGCCGGATTAATTTTCTGCAGGTAAGCGGCAGCCTGTTCGCGGTTGCCGTTAGCATCCTCGATCGAAGCCATCTGCATTAAAAGCCTGGTATTGTCAGGCTCACGTTCACAGGCGGCGCGAACGATTTTTTCGGCTGCTGTGATTCTGCCGGCATCAAGCAGTGCCTGCCCTGCTTTGATAGCTTCGTCAGTCAGCAGACCGCCTTCTTCTCCCTTTTGAAAGAGCTTTTCCAGCTCGGGGTCACAGCAGATTTTTACGGCCGAGTCTTCGAGATTGAAAATCAATGTTGGAGTGACCTTCTGTTCGCTGTCGACCTTGAAATACAGATCAATTCGAGACTGCGTTGCAGGAAATACATTGAAAGGGATTTTTGCTGCCTTGCCTTCCTGGTCAGCGGTTGCCGGAAAACTGTTGAATAGTTCGAGAGTGAAATCTTTGAGAGGATCGATACTGAAGGTTCTCACCCCGGTATTAACCATCGTAATATTGATGTAGACTTCATCCTGACGCGATTGCCCACCCAGGCCACTCTGAAAAGGCCGCCGGATAAATTCATTGACGGTCAGCACAAAGCCTGATGGATGCAGAACATCTTCACCCATGAAAAAAACTCCCGCGGGCGTTTCACCCCGGGCGGCCATGCTGAAGAGAATCAGCAATACAATCAACAGTGGAAAGAACCGGCGCATAATTGCGCTATTCTATCATAACGTCCACAATAAATTAAACAGTCCACTGAGAATTTCAGCAATTCTCTGGCAAAATTGTCATTTCGGGCAAGGTGAAGCAATCTCTGTTAAGCTGAGACTGCCGCGTTGCACCGATCCTCGAAGTGACAGACTTTTGTCATTGCGAAGGGCGCAGCCCTGAGCAACCACGGCGAAACCGAGACGGCTAAAGTGCTCTGCGCCTAGTATTGTCGACAGTACGGTTATTATTGAGGAGTTGCCAACTCACCGGGCATTACCAGGAAAAATTTTGCGCTGTCAGTTATGAAACATCAGCAGATAATCATAGGCATCGCAGGTGCGGTCAACAGCTTTATAAGTCAGACGTGAACTGCTGTAGCGCGCCGAGAATGCTTTCCTGATCGGTTCGATAAGCTCCTGTTCGTAAACTCTGGGCGGCAGGTCGCGACCAGACCAGGTTACCGCCGCACTTTCAGCACCTGAAGCCAGTCTGGTAAAAAGTGACCAGTCAGACGGTCTGGCAAAGCTGATCATGAAATGGCGCAGAGCATTGCGGATTTCCCGGCGTGCCTGCTCAAGATCTGCATAACCATGAAACCAGGCATGGAATATTGCCTGCAGTTCGCTCTCGGAAGTTTCTTCGTCCTCGAATACCAATGGAAACACGACGAGAGGATTTTTTCCGGCTGCGAGTTCTTCGAGCGCGATACAGGAAATTTCAACGCGGCCAGATCGGCCTCTTACAAAGGCACGATGCTGATTGAGTATGTATGCCATGATCTGATCAGGCAGATAATGAATCTTCGTTGCTGATTTCTGGTTTGCCAGCCAGCAGGAAAGAACCTGATAAACTGCCGCCCAGAAAATCTCACGCTGCTTTTCATCTTCGATTTCATAAGCGGCTTCGCGCCAGTAAAAGAGGTAATCGAGCTGCTGACCGCTGAAAAACCTGTCTTTCCAGGTTTTGAATGGATTGAGTTCGAGTTCGAGAGGCTTCTTGATTACCTGATTGAATTTATGAAAATTTCTCTCATTGAATCCCCCGTCACGACAGGCAATCCAGGCACGGGCAAGCATAGCCTGACTGTCTATAGGGGAATTGAGGTACAGCGTGATTTCTTTGCGACTTAACCAGCTCAAGGCCGAAAAGCGATGAAAATATGGAAAGAATATGGAATCGACCCCCGCGAACTCTGCAGCCGATTCAAGCAGCCAGGATGATTGCAGTCGCAGCATCAGAGCTTCCTGACCTGACTGTCTGCAGAAATTTTCAACCAGACGGCCGTTATCTCAGGGTCGAATTGCAGCCCGGCCTGTCTTTCGATTTCCAGATCGATATCCTTCATATCGGTGAACTGTCTGCTTCGGTAAGGACGTGCATGGCGCATTGCCGAAACGGCATCGGCCAGAGCAAGAATTCTCGCGGACTTCGGTATTTCCTCGCCTTTGAGATTATCAGGGTAACCAAGGCCATCCCAGCGCTCATGATGCCATCTGATGATCGCTGGAACTTCATCTGGAGTATCGCCGCGATTTTTAAGATGCAGTTCGCCAAGAACGGGGTGAGTACGCATCAGGTAGATCTGCTCGTCATCGAGTCGTTCGGAATTTCTCAGAATGTCGCGCGGCAGAAGCATTTCACCGATATCATGCAGCATGGCTGCAGCTTTGAGGCTTTGAATCTGTTCGGCATCGAACCCGGCAGCGGCGGCAATTTTCCCGGCCGTATCGGCAACTTCAGCCGAATGGGCGATATCGTACCCCTCGATGCGGTCGACGATGGAAGCCACTCCGGCCACCAGTTGAGCATAGCGCCCTTCTACCGGCCCGGTTCTTTCGCGAAGTTCAAAATACCTGTAGGCAAGCCAGGTGATCATGATGATCAGGGCAGCGTTGAAAATGCTTATCAGCATGTATCAAAATCCGAAATTGGCACCGACGATATAGCGATGCCGGTCATAAACCCGACTGGGCGTATAGAGACCGAAATCCAGACTCAAAGCTTCGTCAAAAGCGTGGCGCAGGCCGATAACGAAGTCATTGCCGGCATAATCGATCGTCAGCTTCGTATCGGTATCGAGGTTAAGATTGGCGCCGAGTATGAAAAAAACCGGGTCGACCTCTGCATTCTTCTGGCTGTAACGGCCGAAAGCCGCCTTTTTTTCATCAGGACTCATGGCAATATTGGTTCCAACGCCGAGGACTACACGATTACCCGGCATTCCGGAGAGAAGCATGACTGAATCCTGAAAACCTTCATTTGGATCGAGGATAGCAGCGACCGCCATGTTTTCACGAACCTTGTATTTGCCGGCAAACAACGGTTCGGTCTGCTCTGATTTGCCACGTATGGCAAACCGCTTGAGTATCGCGACTTCTGAATCGTCGGAGAATGCGAAAACTCCCTTGAAGGTAGCTTCATTGAACTCGGTTTCGCCGATCATATGTACAGCGGCGCGAGCACCGCCCGGCGGCAGAACCTCGAGCCCCGGCACGATCATTGTGCCGCTCAGGCCATGTACAGTTGCATTGGCCAGAACAGGGCCACTATGGGCTGCGAACAGCAACAGCAGGCAAAGGGTGACAATCATGCCACCCGCAGAATTATCAGTAGCCCTCGATCTCTTCGAGTTTCTGTCTGATGTTATCGGCTTCACTATGACTGGGAAATTTTCTGAGAAATTCCTCATAGGATGCTCGAGCCTTGTCATAGTCTTTAAGTTCCTTTTCGTAGAGTTCGCCTTTGCGCAGGAAGGCATCTGCTGATACATCGGCATCAGGGAACTTTTCGGTTACCGAATTATAATAATCGAGGGCCTTTTCGATATTTTCAGTGCTTTTGCGGTATCTGACCTTGCCATCGATGACCTGGGTTTTCATTGAATCCATGTCCTGTTCGTAGATACGCCCCAGACGGTAAACCAGGTCTTCGGTTCCCTGGGCGTCGGGGTAGCGCTGCATCATTTCTTCCAGTGCTTTGGCGGCACCTTCGTAATCCTTCTCTTTTTCATCGAGCATGGTGATCAGCTTGCGATAGCCCGCAATGGCATCTTCGGCATCAGCACTGCCCTGAATCGCCTTCCGATAAGCAGCAGCCGCGTCTTTGAAATTACCTGCATCCGCCTGCATGTCACCCAGATCCATGTTTGCCTTGACTTCCTGGGTATTGTCAGCATCGGCGGCAATATTGGACTGAACTGCGATTGCGCCTTCCTGGGCTCCCGTACCGATCGCCAGCTTTTTCATTTTTTCCTGGGCGGCCTGTACATAGGTGCTATAACCAAAATCAGTGACGATCTTTTTGTAATTGGTAGCAGCCTGTTCGTACATTCCCATCGCTTCCTGGCAGGTGGCGAGGTTGTAATATACCTTGTCTATAGCCAGAAACGCCGGGTGCTCTTCGATTATTTTATTATAGATTTCTGCGGCCATGACATAATTCTTGATTCTCTCTTCATATATTCTACCCAGATCATACAGCGTTTTTGGCAGTTCGGGGCCAGTCACACCACCGGAATTTATGCCGTTGTTGAGCATGTCAGCCGCTTCGCTGAAATGCGCCAGCGAATTGCTGAGTTCGGCTTCAGCCTGTTTGATCCTGACTTTACCGATTTCGACCATTGCAGGTGAATGAAACTTACCGTTGCCGAGCAGAGCCTTAAGCTCTTCGACAGCCTGCTCGAAGGTGCCCTGAGCAAGACACTGCATTGCCTTCTGATATTCAGGTGTCGACTGAACCGGCTGGGCACCCGCTACATTCACCATCAGAGAGAACGCCACCGCTAAGACCAGTTTGACATAAGGTTGCATTTTTTCACCCGTTTTTTTCAAGATTTATTGTTTGATATTCAAGGGCATGATACCATATCTGCGAAACCATGTTGAGTGAGACAGCAAAATTTCATGTTAAAAAACCTGTTAAACATTGATCCTGTTCCTGCCGATATTAACACCACGGGAATAAGTGGAACGTGTAGCAATCCGGAAATGGAGTTCAAGCTCCTGCCTCTCGATCAGGTCTACCCGAACCCGAATCAACCCCGTAAGATCTTTGATAAACAGGCATTGGAAGAGTTAGCGCAGTCAATTCGGGAGAACGGTGTTCTGCAACCTGTTCTGGTCAGACAGATTGGCCACAGGTATCAGATCGTTTCGGGCGAAAGACGCTACCGGGCAAGTCGAATAGCGGGAATGACAACCATTCCAGCGGTGATTCGCAAACTTGACGAGGAAAAGACGATGCTGGCTGGTCTGATTGAAAATATTCAGCGCCAGGATCTCAATCCCATCGAAGAAGCTCGAACGCTCCGGGATATTCTCCTCAACTTCGGTCTGACTCACGACCAGCTCTCGGAAAAGGTCGGCAGAAGCCGGTCTGCGCTCACCAACCGTTTGCGATTGCTGCAACTGCCCCCTGAAGTTCAGCTGATGGTTGCCGATGGTCAGATATCGGCAGGGCACGCAAAAATGCTGGCCGGGTTGAAAGACCCCCAGGAAGCGAGAATCTGGGCAAAAAAAATCATTGCCGACCAGCTGTCGGTATATGAAAACGAGAAACAGATCGCCCGGGAAAAATCGGAAAATTCCAATGCCTGTCAGAAGAAAGGCAGGTTGCTGATGAGTTCGGATATGCATGTCAGAGCCGTAGAAGAAAACCTTCAGGAGCTTCTCGGCGCCAAAGTTCGTATTCGCCAGGGTAAAAACAAGGGTCGCATAGAAATCGAATTCTACGATAGAGATGATCTTGAAAGAGTCGTGGAATCAATGGTTTCAGTGTGCCTCTAATCAGAGTAAAGGTAGAAACGGTGTGATCATTAATTTCTGGGGGGTCAGAGGCTCGATTCCTGTCCCCGGTAAAGATACCGTTGAATTCGGCGGCAACACCACCTGTATCGAAGTACTTACGTCAGGTGGTGATAGAATCATTTTTGACGCCGGCACAGGCATCAGAGTCCTCGGAAACACTCTGATGCAACACGAATTCGGCAAAGGCAAAGGGACCGCCCACATTTTCTTTACTCACTCCCATTGGGACCACATTCAGGGCTTTCCATTTTTCGCTCCAGCATATATTGGCAAAAAAGATGCCAAGGGAGCCCGAATCCCTGATGAATGCAATGTCTTCAACATTTACGGAGCCACCGATGTCGGCACCCGCATCGAAACGACTCTTAAAGGACAGATGGATAACGTCTACTTCCCCGTCGATCTGAACTACCTCTCCTCGGTCATCAATTTTAAAGCCCTGAAGGATAATCGCGTCAAAATCGGCAATGCCACTATCACCGCCTTCATGCTGGTGCACCCAA
>CAZPCO010000185.1:0-6960 GCA_964585025.1 uncultured bacterium
GATTCTGCATATCATCAACGATGTTCTTTATCGCCCCCAGAATGTTCTCGACAACGTGCCGATGGATGAACTGCTCAAAGACGTCAAGCTCGAGTTCAGCAAGGAAGAGAACCAGTTCACCGAAACATTTTCCGGCGCAACCGCTTCCGACATGAACCTCGAAGAATTGAAACGTGAATCTGACCAGACCTCGATCGTTACCCTCGTTCACAAGATCATTCTCGATGCCGTTAAAATGAGAGCATCAGATATTCACATCGAATCCTTCGAAAAGATCATTCAGGTCAGATACCGCATCGATGGTATTCTTTACGATATTCTACCGATCGAGCGCGCTGCTCAGCAGGCGATCATCTCGCGCATCAAGATCATGTCGAACCTCGACATCACCGAGCGCTTCATGCCGCAGGACGGCAACTTCAAACTCAGGGTCAAGAACCAGCACATCGAGTTCCGCGTTGCCATTCTGCCCTCCATTTATGGCCAGAACTGCACCATCCGCGTTCTCGATGCCGGCCGCGTCAACCTCGATCTCAAGGGTCTCGGCTTTCATGAAGACGACCTGCAGCTCTTCGAATTCAACATCGGTCGTCCATGGGGTCTTTGTCTGCTGGCCGGTCCTACCGGTTCCGGTAAAACCACCACCCTTTATTCGGCCCTGTCGCTCATCAACAGCAGACAGAAAAAGATCATCACCGTTGAAGACCCTGTCGAATTCAAAATTCCAGGGGTTCATCAGATGCAGGTCCAGGAAAATAAAAACGACCCGACCCGCTCGTTGACATTCGCCAGAGGGCTGCGTTCAATTCTGCGTCTCGACCCCGACATCATTCTCGTCGGCGAAATCCGCGACTATGAAACAGCTGAAATTACCATCAAGGCTGCCTTGACCGGTCATATGGTTTTCTCGACCATTCACGCGAACACCGCAATCGAAACGGTCAGCCGTCTCGAAAACCTGGGCATCGACCCCTATCTTTACGCTTCTGCTCTGTGTCTTCTGGTCGGCCAGCGTCTGGTCAGAAAAATCTGCCCAAGCTGTAAAATGGAAATCGAAGCGACCCCATATGTCGCGGCCTCTCTCGGTCTTGAATTGAAAGATCTCGAAGGGCATCCGCTCTATCGCGGCATGGGTTGCAAAGAATGCAACAACAGCGGTTTTAAAGACAGAACCGGCCTCTACGAGGTTGTAGAAATTACTCCTGAACTCAAGGAACTGATTGGTCAGCGCCGAACTACAGTTGAACTGATGCAGCATCTGCGCAAACGCAAGGTAAAAACCCTTTCAGATTGCTGTCTGTCGAAAGTTCTCGCCGGTGAAGTGCCGATAGAAGAATATATCATGATCAACATGGGAAGTTAATCGATGGCAAGGCAAAGTGCAAATATTAAAACGGTCCTTGAACTCGGAACTTACGAGTTGCGCCTGCTCACTCTTGAATCTGCAAGGCCCGGTGAAATACGCCTGAAAAAATGCCTGTCAACGACCACTCCAAAGGATTTCGTCGCTTCTACCTATATAGAATGCCCGATTATCGACCCCCAGCCGCTGCAGAAATCGCTATCGTCTCTGATCAAGGAATCGAAATTACCTTATGAAAACACGATGCTTCTGATGCCTGACCATGCGGCTCTGTTGAACCTGATGGTGACCCCGCCACGGTATTCCCGCAAGGAAATGGACGAAGCTATCAAAGAAGATTTCGTACCCATAATGCCGATGCCCTATGAAAACTGGCATGTGGTTCAGCAAAGTATCGGATCATGGGAAGAAGATGAAATTGTTCTTGCGATCGCCCTGATCAAGAACAACCTTCTCGAAGCGGGTGGAATAGTTCAGAATGCCGGGCTCAACCCGATAGTGGTCGACCTGAACGTTCTCAATGTCGCCAATCTCGTCGAGCATCATCTTACCAGCAGTGAGAATAAAGGCAAGAACATCTGTCTTATCCATCTCGGACATGAATCGACTTCGATAGGTGTCTTCAAGGATGGGCAGCTGCGGACCCTTCAGAACCGGCCTATCGGAGCTTATGACTTTACCAAACAGATAAGCAAACATTTTCATGTATCAGAACTTGATGCAGACCAGTTCAAGCGCAACGAAATCTGCTTTCTGCCGGAACCTTCAGCGGAGCAGGATATTCAATACAACTTTACCGTAATCAAAAACGTTTTTGCCCAGCTGTGTCGCGAAGTTTTTACTGCTATTGAAAGCTATCTGACCAAGTTCAGAGAATTCACGATTCATGAAGTGATTGTTTCAGGCGGTGGCGCCAACTACGACAATATCCATGTAGCACTCTCAACCAACCTTAACACCAAGGTCAGGAGGGTCTGCGAGCTCTATCAGCTCCAGGTTAATGGCAGCCCGGTTGACGATGCAGAAAAGAACTCTCTCGCCGCAGCATGCGGCTGTTATCTGAGGGGTTGAAATATGAAGTTCCAGTTTGATCTGCTACCTGATGAATACAAGAGTCTGCCCAGAGACAACTTTGGCATAGCGCTTGCAATTCTGATCATTGTGACGACTGTTGCTGCAGTCGGCAGCATGACCCTCAAAAACCGCAGCGAGCTCGCCACCGTCGAAGGCAAGCTTAATGCCAAAGATTCCGAACTTCGTTCGATAATTGACAATACCAGTAAACTGCAGCCTCCTCTCAACGAAATCAATGCTTTACGCGGCAGTATAGATTTCATCAACTCAAATCTCGATACTCCCGCCACCAACATGGTCGAATTTCTGGCCGCTTTCGAAGCTGCGGTTCCGGATCGCGTCATTATCAACGACATTACCCCGAAGATATTCGACGATCTGAAGGCATCGTTTTCGATAACCGGCGAGGGAAGCACGATTCAGGATGTTCTTGAATTTGTTAACCGGCTCAATCAGAGCGGCAAATTTAAAGCCCAGCTGCAAAGCAACACCAGTGTCATGCTGGAAAACGGTCAGGCGCAAAAATTTCTTCTCGTTCTGAATTATATTCCGACCACACGTAATTAATTATCAGGGAACAGCTGTGAAAACAAGATTAAGATCGACAATAGAAAGAGTGATAACCTACGGGCTCATCGGAGCCGCGGTAGTCTTTCTTATTTACTTTCTGACTTCAGTTAACAAGAGTCAGCGACAGCTGATTGCCAGCAAGGAAACTGAGATCGCCGCTTTGACGCAACGGGTAGAGGATTCACAAAAGGAGTTTGCCCAGCGCCGGCAGCAGATCGAAGAGATTACAGTACAGCTGCGTGAAAAGCGCCTGGAAGTTAAGGAAAATTTTGAAAAACTGCTTGAGAGTTCTTCAAATTACACTATTTTTATAGAGCAGGTTCAACGCAAGGCCAAAGCTCTCGATGTCCTTATCCAGGATTCCACTTACAAATCACCCCAGCCGGTAAGTTCGGCCGGCGGGAATTATGTCGAATTTAAATTCGACATGCGAATTCTCGGCCATTACAACAAGCTGAAACAATTCCTCTGGGAAGCAGAAAATGCCCTCGGCAGGCTTGTAAAGATTTCTCATCTCGAGATTGTCCCTCCGTTGAACGACCAGCAGGGAAACATGTCTATGAAGCTGACTCTATCAACGTTCTTTGTGCCCTGACACCAGGGAGGAAGCACCTATGACGCAACAGGAATTAATCGATTACCTGAAAAAGAACAAAACGGTCGCCTTTGGCGTACCATTCATCGTGTTTGTGCTGCTTCTCGACACTCTGGTTCTCAAACCGGCCAGAATGGCCAAGAAGCAGGGCCCGGCCGGCACGGTAACTGCACAAGCTCCGGCTGTAACCGACCAGACCGCCTCTCCAGCAGATGCGGCAGTTTCTGCCGCCGGTAAAGCTCCTATTGCTCCGCCAGATCCAATCGTAGCGCCAGTGTATCCCAAATTATCAGATAAGATCGTCAGCCGCTTTTCGGCCAACCAGCTTTATCCTTTCCAGGAAAACCGCAACGTGTTTCTGCCACCTGAGAAAGCCGCTGCCATTATCGTCGAAGCCACAGAAGAAAGCGAAGAGCCCGTTCTTGAAAGGCCGGATATTTCCTATCACGGTTTTTTCACCCTTGGGAAAGATAAAGTCGCCATTCTGAAATTTGCAGATGAGCTGCTTCTTACCAAAATCGGCAGTACTCTCAAGCGGACCTCGTTTTCGCTGACTTCAGTTCTGCCTGACCGCGTCGTGATCTCCGACACCACTGAGGGGATAAAAGATTTTGAAGTCTCCCTTTCCGAAAAACCAGAGGATAAGTAGCCCATGGATTACGCAACCATCAAAAAACTTTTTCAGGATCGCGACAAAAGCGTACGACTGTTCTGCCTGAAAAGTCTACAGAAGCAGAACATTGAAAACTCTGACGAATTCATCCTCGAAGGTTTGCGCGACGGACGTCCGGAAGTAGTCATCGCAGCGATGAAGGCATCGAGAAAATCTGCCAACAATGAGATTTCCGGCATGATAGTGACCTATCTCGAATCGCCCAACAGCATATTGCGCAACGAAGCTCTGCATGCCCTTGCAGGCAGAAACCAAACTGATATCCGCACTGCAGTGTGCGATTTTCTCAAGCACGAAGAAGACCCGGCCCTTGTTGCGACCGGAGTTAAAGTCATAGGCTCCTTTAAATCCTCAGAATATATTCCTCTTCTGAAAGCTTTTCTCAATTACGCCGATGAGCGCGTCAGAGCCAATGCCGTTGAATCGCTTGGCGACATCAACAGTCCCGATGTAATCGAAGTATTGAAAGTTCTGGTTTCAGACCGCAACAACCGCGTCAGAGCCAATGCGATAAAAGCTCTGTGGCTAAAGGGCATCAGATTTGGACTGAACACCCTGCCGGAAGAACTCCGGTCACCGAATACCAGAAAGCGCGCTTCAGTAGCCTACATTCTCGGAGAGATCCAGGAAGACAGATCACTCGAACTTCTTACCGGTCTTCTCAGCGACATTTCACCTACTGTCCGCAACCGATCAGTGCTCAGCCTTGGAAAAATCGGTTCTCCACGTATTCTGCCGCAATTGATCGATGCTTTTTTCAACGAAGACGAGATCAATATTCGCGAGACAATCATTCTTACCGTTATCAAGATCAACCCGGAAGCGGCTGTCAATCAGCTGTCCGACAGATTCAACCGCGAAGAGAATCCGCGTTTGCGTTCGATTCTGGTAAAATGCCTCGGCAAAGCAGAAAACCCTGCCACATTGTCGCTGCTGACCAAAGCCTTACGTGATCCTGATGGGCGGGTTCGAGCCAATGCGGTCGAATCGCTGGGCCAGCTCAAGGATCAGCAACTTGCCGAACTGCTTTTTCCCCTGTTGAATGATTCAAACAATAGAGTCAGAAGCAATGCTGCAACCGCTCTGTGGAAACTTGGCGGAACAGGGGCAATCGTTACTTTGAAACAAATGATACGATCTTCGCACAAACAGATGCGTTCATCGGCGGCCTGGGCCCTCGGCGAAATCGGCGCTCTGCAGTTTGGCGACGTGCTTCAGGATCTCACCGGTGATTCGGATCCTGATGTCAGAAGATGTGCACTAAAAGCACTGGCAAAACTGTCAAAAATAACTTAAACTCTTAAGCGGTCATACTCAGATAATTACGAGGAAGTCATGAACCGCTTGAAAAATCTGCCAATCATCCTGTTGCTGGCATTTCTGCTTTGCCTGCATGGTGTGTTATTTGCCCAATCCGAAAAAGCCAGAGATCTGAACCGTCAGGGGCAGCTCGCTATCGACAATGGCCACCACCAGGAAGCCATTCAGCTGTTAAAACAGGCTATGCAACTCGAACCGAACTGGGGCGAGCCGTATTTTAACGCCGCAAAACTGCTTCGACTACGCAACAAGCGCGATGAGATGGTCAAGATGCTGAAAAAGGCTCTGGCGCTCGATCCGGCCAACAAAGCCTATGCTGAAGCTTATGCCAAAGTTCTCAAGGAAGAACTAAAAGTCGCTGAAAAGGCCAAAAAGACTGCTGATGCCGACCGCCTTCGCAAAGAAATCATCGGCATCAATCCTGCGGAGCTCGAAATTGGCGTTCAGATCGTAAAGCAGCTGCTAAGCGCCGGCGACAACGACAAGGCGCTTTCTACCGCCGAGAACCTGATAGAAAAGAACCCCGCGTTGCGAACCCGTTATGATTCAGAGCCTATGGGGCAGCTCTATTCGATTATGGCCAGAATCGAACTGGAAAAAAACAACCTGAATGTTGCCAGATCGCACGCTGACAATGCCTCGAAATTTTCGCTGGCTGAGCCTGAATCGATCAAAGCTCTGATGTCGCAGATCAAGGAAAAGCAGTCTCAGGCTGTTAACGTTCTGTTGACACAGGCAGCTGACGAAAAGAAGGCCGGTAATGCCGAAGCCGCACTGCAGACTCTCAAAAGAGCGGAAGAAATATTGCCGAACAGCGATGCGGTCAAGGCTGCCATCAACGAAATCAACCAGTCGAGAGATGCCAAATCAGCATTTACCGATGCCGTCGAACTGGTCAAAAAAGGCAGCTGGCTTGAAGCGCGCGACATGCTCGAGTATGTCGTTTCGGTCGATTCAGGCAATGCTGAAGCCCGTAAAATGCTGAAGCAGGCAGCGGACAAAGAAGAAGCTCTCATGAAAGTCCTTGGGCGGCCTGACCGTCTGCCCCGGAGTTCAGCAGACCGTGCGGCTCTGGTGGAAGGTTTCCTGCGCCGGGGCGTGCAATTCATCGAGGCCGGCAACCAGAAAGATGCGGCTGTTTCCCTGAATCGCGGTCTCGCCGTCATCGAACTCGACACCAGTCTTGAAAGATTCAAAACAGCTTTCACTACCGAACTGGCAAAAATTCAGACAACCGACAATCTGCGCACCACCTGGGAAAAAGCCATCGAAGCGCGTAACGCCTACGAATACGAAGAATGCCTGAAACTGCTGACCCAGTTGCCCAAAGATTATGACGTGCAGCTGCCAAGCTATCTTGCTGAA
>CAZPCO010000186.1:0-4365 GCA_964585025.1 uncultured bacterium
GTTGCAGCAGGCTCAATTATTAAAGCTGAGAGTGCCAGTGAGTCTGCAGCGAGCTGGCCAGACTTCTGTCGTTGCGAAGGGCGAAACCCTGAAGCAATCTCATTCTATCGGTTCGCAGGTGAGTTTTTGCCAGGTCGCGTGAGCCAGGATAGCGGAAGCGACTGCAACGACTGACCTGCCAAAATGAAGCTTTAAAGAAAAAAAGTTCCTGTTTGCTCTGGATCTTGCGGGAATTGTTGAGAAAATCGGCCTGTACTGGTATTTTTTATAACATGCATGAGGCTGCTTATTATAAAAGGCGGGGTGACAGGATTGAATGTCTGCTCTGTCCCAACCATTGCCTGATCGGTGAAGGCGGCAAAGGCGGTTGCCTGAGCCGTGAAGTCGTTAACGGCCGGTTGATTGCCCGCACCTATGCGCAGGTTGTCTCTGCGAGCGTTGATCCGGTCGAAAAAAAGCCGCTATACCACGTCTGCCCAGGCCGGCCGATCTATTCGATCGGTTCGTACGGCTGCAACCTGCATTGCCGTTTTTGTCAGAATGCCGAAATTTCTCAACAGCGCCAGCCAACGGTCGAAGTTAGCCCGGAACAGCTTGTGGCAGAAGCTGCGAGTATAGGAGGCAACATCGGGGTTGCCTTCACCTACAACGAACCCGGCATCTGGTATGAATATATTATTGACTGTGCGCCATTGTTGCGGAAAAATGGGTTGATGACGGTGCTGGTTACCAATGGTTATCTTGAAAACCAGCCATGGCAGGATTTGTGTAAGGTTACTGATGCGATGAATATTGATATCAAGGCGTTTACCGAAGATTTCTATTCTAAAATATGTGGCGGCCGGCTCGAGACGGTCAAAAACAATATTAAAACCGCATTTGAAGCTGGTGTGCATCTGGAGTTGACCAATCTCGTCGTTACCGGGCTCAATGATCGTGAAGAAGAATTTGTAGCCCTGGTAGACTGGATTGCCGGCATATCTGATTCTATACCTCTGCATATTTCCCGCTATTTTCCGCGCTATCGCGAGACTGCCCCTCCGACTTCTCCTACAATGATCAATAGTTTTGTCGAACTTGCGAAGAAGCGTCTGAAGTTTGTCTACCCGGGGAATCTGCCCGGGCACCAGGATACAAGATGCCCGGATTGTGGGAATGTCTGGGTCAGACGCAATAACTACGATGTTTCTGTTCTCTGCCGTAACGCTGCCTGCGAATGCGGACTGTCATTGCCTTTTTTGCTTAATCCTCGAATTCTGCCTGCCGTGAAAGGATAATACCAGCTGTGCCAGAAGTTAATCAGCGTCAGTTTGACTGGGGTCCTCCGGCCAGTGCCGGCGATGGGCTCAAAGAATGGTTGCTTTATTTCATCATCATGTTTCTTCTCGGTTCAGGTGTTTGGGTGTTGCTCGATATTAACGGCCAGAAGGCACCTCTCAAAGTGCATGTCGAGGCACCTGTAACTAAGGCTGTTTCCCCGGATGTTCCGGCTCCAGCCGCACAGCAATCAGTCGTTACAGCGCCTTCAGTTCCAAAGTCCAGATTTCATGTGCAGCTTGGTGCTTTTGCCGACGAGGCATCGGCAAAAGAAGTTTTCAACCAGCTGGCCGCCGACGGTTTTTCTCCGACTCTGGCGGTTCCCGATGAGCAATACGAGATTCACCGGGTGCTGGTAGGCCCATTCGATACTGAACAGGAAGCTGAAGACAAGGCCGGTCAGCTAAATGCGCTCGGTTTGCACTGCTTTGTCACCGAAACGCCATGACAGATGTTTATGAGTTTTTGCTGCCAGTTTCTCGAAGATATATGATAGAATCGCTTTAACAGACCACAGAGGGAGGGCTGTATTTTGGCTATCAAGAGTTCACAGGATACCGCAGTTGCAGCAGGTTTTTTATCTCCATTCATGTTGCTTTTTGGAATCTTTCTGATTTTTCCGATTTTTTATTCATTTTATCTGAGTTTTTTTGGTTCGCCGACCGATTACAGTCTGACCAATCTCGAATTTGTCGGTTTGGCCAACTACAAGCGTATCATGACCGATTTTCAGTTCTGGTGGTCGCTGGGAGTAACCGCTTTATATGGCATTCTGAGCATTCCTCTCGGAATTTGTGCATCGTTAGCTCTTGCTATGCTGCTTGACAACAAACTGTTTGGCAAAAGCTTTTTCAGAAGCGCTTTCTTTTTGCCCAACGTTCTCGACATGCTGGTTGTCGGCGTCATCTGGACTCTGATTTACGCGCCTAAATTCGGGGCACTTGCCCAGATTACGACCTGGTTGATGGGTGAGAACAACTTTTTCAATACCACCGGTCTT
The DNA here is from genome assembly GCA_964585025.1 of uncultured bacterium. Classification (GTDB taxonomy): domain Bacteria; phylum Muiribacteriota; class Ozemobacteria; order Ozemobacterales; family Ozemobacteraceae; genus Rifleibacterium. The sequence goes on from CAZPCO010000186.1 coordinate 2,318, forward strand.
CTGGGAAGCCCGATGACTGCGCTGCTGGCAGTGGTAATTGCCATGGTTCTCAAAGGCGCCGGATTCGGAATGGTGCTTTTTCTTGCTGCTCTGCAGAACATTCCAGAAGCGGTTTATGAAGCCGCCGATATCGATGGGGCATCTGAATGGCAGAAATTTACCAGAATCACCGTGCCGCTGTTGCAGCCTATCATTGTTTTTATGGTGATAACCGGTGTTATTGGCTCTCTGAACGCTTTCACCGAAATATATGCAATGACTTCCGGCGGCCCGCAGGTAGTCATGGGCGGAGAAACCGTCGGTTCAACCTCGGTTGCCGGCTATTATCTGTTCAAGCAGTTCGATTCAGGCAATTATGGCTATGCTGCAGCGATCTCATACATGCTGCTGATCATAACTCTTGGTATCACCTGGCTGCAACAGCGCTATGTTGCCCGCAATGACCGTATGGAGGCGAAAAAATGAGCAAGGAACTCAGTCCCGGAAGAATTTTCGTTTTCATCGTATTGCTGGCGATCATGATTTCGATGTCATACGTCATTGCTTCCCAGCTTTTTAAGTTTGGAGCCATGGCCGTATCGGCGTTTTCAACCGGTGAAGGCGCCGCCGCTGCTGCCGAAGCCGGCACCCTGATGAAAAAACTGGTGCCGGTCCACAGCGGCCTGGCTATCATTCTAACCATCGTTTTGACGATCTGTGTGGTGCAGCGGTTTCTCAAAACCCATTTCGAGCAGCGCGGCGCATTTCTCCGGCGGATGTTTCTTTATGAAGCGCTGATTGCCGGCGTTGTGGTGGTGCTGTTTCCATTTTTCTGGATGCTCTGCACTTCGTTCAAGCCATCAGGCCAGGAACTGGTGATCAGCAAAACCAATCCCTTCGATATCGTTCCTTCAGAACCGACCCTCGACAACTTCAGGCGCGTGCTCAAAACCGATGCGGCTTCGGTTGCTGCCGGCGCTCTCGACCCGATCGAAAATAAGAAAAATTTTGGCACCTATTTCCTCAATAGCCTGCTGGTCGCGACCACGGCGGCGTTTCTGGTAACTCTTTTCGCTTCGATGGGTGCTTACGTATTCTCGAAGAAGGAACTACCCTATAAACAGCAGATGTTCATGCTGCTGCTCGCCACGATGATGATTCCCGGCATGATGTTTATGGTGCCGCAGTTCTTCATGGTCTGCAAAATGGGCATGTTCGGCACTAAATGGGCGATGTTTCTGCCGCACCTGGCCTCGGTTTTCGGTATTTTCATGTTGAAGCAGTTCATGGACACGATACCGGATTCGCTGATCGAGGCCGCCCAGATAGACGGAGCTTCAGAATGGCAGGTTTTCAGGGTTGTCATCGTGCCACTGGCGTTTCCGATCATTCTGACGCTGTTCCTGCTGACTTTCCTGTTTCACTGGTCGAATTTTCTCTGGCAGCTGATCGTCACCAACTTCGAGAACCCGCTCAGTATCACTCTGCCGGTCGGTCTTGCCTTGTTCAGAGGTCAGTATACCTCTGAACTCGGTCTGATTATGTCTGCATCATGCTTCTCGATCGTGCCGATCGCCGTGCTCTTTCTGTTCGCACAGCGGTATTTCATCGAAGGCATGACCCAGGGCGCGGTAAAGGAATAGGAGCCGGCCATGAAAGAAAAATACCTTGTAATAATTGCTGTAGTTGCTTATCTCGCCCTGGTATTCGTCGGCTGGGATGACTCAATAGCCACCAGCCCTGACGGTAGAACCATTCTCACTTTCTGGCACACCTACAATGATCAGGAAGAAGTGATTCTGCGCGAAATCATCAAAAAATGGGAAACCGGCAATCCGAAATTTACCATCCGCCCGGTTCGCATTCCATTCGATGGTCACAAACCCAAGCTGCGCACTGCACTGACGGTTGGCCAGGGCCCGGATATGGCCCGTGTCGACTGGTCGTTTGTCTGCGAGCTGGCCCGGAAAAATGCCGTCGTCGACCTCGGAACCCTTGGCTTCGAAAGCATCAGGGCCCAGTATCTGCCGGCTGCCATCGGTTCATGCAATGTCGGCGGCAAGTTCTAC
>CAZPCO010000186.1:4375-6943 GCA_964585025.1 uncultured bacterium
GAAAACCTGGGAAGAATTCATCGAATTCGGCAAAAAGCTGACTGATGAATCGAAAGGTCAGTATGCCTTTGCAATGCTCAATACCTTGTGGTGGAATCTGACTTTTCTCAACACCTACGGTGCCAGAATCATCTCTGAAGACGGTAATAAATGTCTGCTCGACTCAGAAGCCGCTGTTAAGGCTGTAGAGATGATGGCCAGCCTGTTTGCCACCCATAAAATCGAAGCTGGCGCCTGGCGCCCCGGGGCGATTACCCCTGAACAGGGTTTTGTCAACGGTAAATACGCGATGATCATGATGGGGCCGTGGAACCTCGCCAAGTTCAAGAATGCAAAGATGGATTTCGGTGTGGGTCTTATTCCGGGCGGCACCGCCGGCACTTCCACCAATGTTGGTGGCACTGATGTGGTGATCTTTAAAGGCTCGAAATATGCTGAAGCCTGCTATAGTTTTCTGACCTTCTTTACCAACGCCGAAAACCAGGTGCGCTGGTGCACTGAGCTGAACCAGCTGCCGATCAATCTGGGTGCCTACGACCTGGTCAAATTCGAAGACCCGCACCTGATGACCTTCATGGAACAGATGAAGCACGCCGGCCCGAACCCGGTAGTCAAAGACTTCGGCCTGCTCGAAGATCTGGTGAACCCCGAAATCGAAGCGGTTCTTTCCGGCCAGAAAAATGCGAAAGACGCGCTTTCGAGTGCCGCGAAAAAGGTTCAGGAGCGCCTGCTCGACAGCTGATAGACGCCCCCAAGCATTTCCGGTAAACTCCCGGCCTCTGATTGTTTAAGAGGCCGGATTGTTTTTTCAGCCATTGGCATAACAGAGTTCCGTCTGTATTTTCCATTGTGAAAAAAGTGAATGAATTCAAAAAAAAATCTGGTTTGCTGGTACGTACCCTGGCTGGCGGCGGGGCAGGTTTGTTTGTCAGTGTTGGTTTTTGCCCTTCAAAGCCGCATAAATAAAGCTAAACAAAACATCATCTTTGTTCGAAAAGGGTTATGGATTTGTTTGCCTCCTTATTTTTCAGTCCGGGAATAACCCCGGATTCTTTTTTTTAGCCGGTTTCAAAAACATTTTTGCAGTCGGAATCTTAGCCCGGCGATCAGTTTCTTGCCCTGGTGCCTGAGAAAAATATATTTAGGGTAAGTACAATCATCAAAAAAGAAGGGAGGTAAAAACATGAAAGCAGGAATCTGTTTCACTGGAACCGGTCCCATTCTCTTTCTTACCACCTACGAATCGTTTCTGGATGAGGAACTGGTAAAAAAGTTTGCCGCGAAAAGAATTCAGAAATACATAGTATATGAAGTGCCGCTGCAAACAGTGAAAGAAAAATATGGTTGCCACTTCGATGTAATCATGGGTGATCTGCGTCAGGAAAACGACCTGCGGGTTCTCGACTATGACGGACACCATGTGTTCTGTCAGTTTCAGTTAAAACAACTTGGCAGTCCGGTCATTTATGATGCTGCCTGAAAAAATCTCTGAGAATTTTGTGTCAGCAGGAGCTTTCTGAGGATCAAAGACAGTCTTTTTTGTTTGCTGATGTTTGCCGATGCTTATCGGCAGCTGAAAAATAAAGGTAAAGAAAACATCATCTTTGTTCGAAAAGGGTTATGGATTTGTTTGCCTCCTTATTTTTCAGTCCGGGAAATCATCCCGGATTCTTTTTTTTAGCGCCAAAAAAACAGGAGTCGGGTTACACATTTGTCTTTTGCTGTGCCACCCTGTTTTCTAGCCTAGACTTCTATCCAGCCCGTTGAAAGGTGTCTGCCCAGCGGAAATTGCGGTTATTACGTGCAGGGCGGTTGACAAAATTATCAGACCCGGTTCAAATTGCAGCAGTATATGCAGAAAGGTTTAATGAATGAACAAAACGTATACGGTGATCTGCTCTATATTGTTGCTTCTGGCTTTATGGGGGTATGAATACCATTCAACCAGGCAGCAATGGAACAATCTGACATTCTGGAAGACGGCCACACCAGCTGATGTTGACAAAGCTATTGCCGCTGGGTTCGATGTCAACCGGATGTTTGAAAATGGGCACACCCCTCTTACAATGGCATCATTCTTCAATGAGTCGCCTGAAGTCATTGAGCTGCTGATAAAAGCAAAAGCTTCGCTGGGTATTGCCGGGTGTGGGCAAAGTCCGTTGATGACTGCGGCCAGCCACAATGGTAACCCTGAAATAATCAAGGTTTTGCTCAAGCATGGCGCCGAGGTTAACGCCAGAGGAATAAACGGTCTAACTCCGTTACTTTTGGCTGCTGCCTCAAATCCTAATGTGGCTGTTTTTTCACTGCTGGTAGAGGCTGGTGCAGATATTGACGCACGAACTGACACTGGCGAATCCGTTGCCGGTATGACAGAAAAGAATCAACGGGCTGGGGTAAAAATCCGCGAGCTTCTTGATTCCCTCAGGCCCAAAGCATCTGGAGAATAAGTTGCCTGCTTCTTAATTCACTTGAATTGAAGCCCTGAAATGTGATAGTCTTTGATCGTTGCGCCCATAGCTCAGTTGGATAGAGCGTCTGCCTCCGGAGCAGAAGGCCAGGGGTTCG
>CAZPCO010000187.1:0-6934 GCA_964585025.1 uncultured bacterium
GCCTATGGTGCCCGTTTCTTCGGTTGCCAGAAATACCCAGGTAAAAGTAGCTGGTGAAAAACTTGGTATAGTGCCTTGAGCTGGTAGCGGCCCAGACACCATGGTAGCACTACCGGTGCTGGCACCGGTTGGTTTTAAAGGCCATGGAGTCGCCGGCGAAATGGTTGAACCTCCGACAATGCGGTTGTCTACCGATAACTCAGCGGTAAAGGTTGCACCCAGATACACTTCTGGTGGGCTCAGAGTAAGGGTTGCCACAAGATTGCCCATAGACTGCACCACAAAAGTGTGAATGGCCATAACCGCTCCGCCGTTGTCTTCTACAAGCGCTGTCCATGTTCCCAGGGTTGCTGCGACTGGAAGAGTGTAATTTGTCTGCAGATTACCATCAACATTGGCTGTAAGCAGTGCCGATGTCCAGACGGCACCACCAGGAGCAGCCAGAGTATAGGGTATCTGGCTGTCGTAAAAGCGAATATAACCTGTCTGCGTTGGTGCCCGGTAAAAACCGCTGGCATAAACAGTTTGCCCTCGGTTAAAAGTGCTCTGGTCTGGCGCGTAAGATGGAAAAGCTGAAATTGTCAGACCATTTTGCGAAATTTCCCAGGTATCATGCGGGTTGGCAAGGTTCAGCCAAGACTGAGAGGCTGGAACGTTGGTGTCATTTGACAGAACATTGCATGAAATGTCTGAAAAGCCAGTTGGTGATAAAAGATCGACATTAACACTGAATCGAAGTGTGAAGGTAGCGTTAAACCCGGGCAAATCTACTGGTATTAACGGTGAAATTACCGTTTGTGTGAGAGTCCCGAGGGTGAAGGTCAAGCTTGCGGCTTCAACCTGGGCAGTTGCCTCACCGCTGTTCTGAATAATGGCCTCTATCTCAATATCTTTTTGATTGCGAAAAACCTTGGTGGGGGTGGCGATAACCGATAGAACACTCAGCGACGGCGGGCTTTGAATCATACAATATGGTCGCGGAATTGCCCGTGCCTGCGGAATAATTTGTTTTGCCTGTGACGGAGATGACCATCTGAGCTCTGCTACTGCTCCGCCAGTATTTTCGTAATACTCCATTTGCAAGGGGTATCTCTCGCCAGCAGTAAGATTTATTGTGCCGCTCCATTCAGTTGGTCCCTGGTTTACCCATTTGTTGACCAGCAGTTCATTGTTCACCCATAATTTGGCGCCGTCATCTGTGCGGGTATAAAAGGTATAGGTTTCGGTAAACTGCGGAATGACCCAGGCACTCCATTTTACCGTGTATGTATCCGCGCCCATAGTGGCTTCTGGCACCGCTGTTCCCCAGTTGAAGTTAACCATCGGATCAATTTTCGGCTTCCGCGGTGCCGTAAAATCCATGTTGTCATAGTAATAGGCGTAAAAACCAGTGCCAGATGGTGCTAAATTAACCTCTGCGCTTTGCCTTATGTCAACAAGTGAGCTTGGATAAAGGCGATTGGCAGGAATAATTGCTTTGGGTGTTGATGGGCTTTCCCAACTGAGCCGCGCTACGGCCTGTCCCCCTTGTTCGTAAAATTCCATGGTGACCGGGTATTTTTCACCAGCAACGAGTTCAATAGTTGAACCGCTCCACTCTGTGGCGCTCTGAGGAATCCATTTATCGACGAGTAAAACCCCGTTTACCCACAGGCGCACCCCGTCGTCGGTGCTGGTGTAGAATTTGTAATCCTCAGTAAACTCAGGCATTACCCAGCCGGTCCAGCGTATGGTAAAAGTGTCTGCTCCCATGCTGGAATCAGGCGCACCCCCAGCCCAGTTGAAATCAACGGTCGGATCAAGTCTGACCATTTGTGTTCCGGCAAAAGCCAAATTATCAAAATAATCGCCACGCAAACCGCCTGGAGATTCACTGGATGGCTGTGGTGGGGCGGCCTGACGCTCACCTGAATTGGCATCAAAGCCATAGGCCATGCCAGACCATTCGAAGGTTCCCGGAGATTGAGCGCTCCAGGTCCAGGTGAAGGTGGCCTGCGAGTTGGCTGGGAGGTCAAGAATGGCTGGCGTCGGGCCGCTGACCAGGGTTGCCAGCCCGCTGCCCCCTGTGTCTATGGTTCCTGGGATGGTGTTTAGAAGGGTAGTATCGCCATTGTTAGAAACCATCATGGTGCTGGTAAAAGTTTGCCCGACTGAAACCAGTGGTGGGAGCAACAGGGTTATGCTCAGACTCGCCCCCTCACTGACTTGAAAGTTGTTTTCGCAATAATTTATGGTGTTGAGTGAATTGGTTAGTTTGACTGTCCAGTTGCCTGGCGGGGAGGTAAGTTCGATTGGGCAACTGTGTGCAACCATCCCTGAGCCATTCGCTGTGATTGCAGGGCTGGAAAAGGATACATGGGCCCCTGTTGAATCATACCAGCGCACCACACATTCTTTGCCTGGCGTTAAGCCTTCAGCTTGGGCATAAACGTAGACAGAACCCACTTTTGGCCGGTTGAAACTTTGTGAAGGGATAAAATGCCCTGAATCCTGGTATGTCAGCAGGTATGAATCGGGAATATTCCATTCTGAAGGGAGCAGAGCGCCAGAAACCAGAATCGGGTAAAGAGTATTGCCGTCGGTGCCGCTGATCTCAACATCAATAGTTGAAGTTCCGGTGGGGCTGCTCTGAGAAATATCCACGCCATAAAGAGCCGTGGCAGTTGCGCCGCCCAGCAAAGTAATCGGGAAGGTTGTCTGAGGGTAAATTGATGTGTAGTCACCCAGAGAAAACTGCAAGGTCGATGAATTCCAGCAGGCGGTTGCTTCACCAGCATTTTTAACGGTTACCAGTACCGGTCGGTTGATATCGCCACGATAGGCGGTAGCAGAGGCCGTAATAGTTTCAATTATCAGGTCTGGAGGTATCTGAATAGTCCAGATACCTGAAACGGTTGCGCTGTTGTCTTCTAATACCAGACTGGTTAAAACGTCTGTTCCAGATGCCGTTCCGTCAATGGTCGCCTGCCCAAGAGGGCTGTCACTCAGAATATCGACGGCAAATGATGCTGTAATAATCTGCCCGGCGGCAATCATTGTGCCTGCTGCTGGGGCAATCAGCGTTTGCGTATAACTGCCAAGGGTAAAAGTAAGGTTGGCTGTCGAAAAAGATACAGGTTCATTGCCAGTATTCTCAATCTGCATGGCGACTGATATGCCGCTCTGGCCCCTGTTTACGGTGTTTTGCGGCACAGTAACACTGTTTATCGTTAACTGCCCCCGGCCACGAAATAGAGTTGTCGGCTCGGTTGCGGTAATTTTGCGAACTCTGATGTCGTCGTAACGGGTTGCATTTCCATAATGATTCTGCAGCGAAATTTCACCTGGCCCCGGATAAACAGGAATACCCCCTATAGGTCTTTCACCCGTGTCGGTTAAGCTGTATGAAGTGGGCCCCTGATACATTTTTACGTTGTAGCCAGATACATCTATTCTGAAGGGAAACCAGTAGTTGAGGGCAAAACCGATTGTGTCCTGGTGACTGAGATGGGGCTCAGTTTGATTGATATTCCAGAAACCCCAGCCGGTATAAGGGGGTTTTAAAAATCCCATACCTCGGCCGGCACGATAATCCCAACGAATTTTATAGCCGGTATTGGCGGCATAATTTCCGCGAAAAGAAACCTCGCCGATGGGCTCAGGATTGGGCGCTACACCGTTAAGATACATTTTGCCTTCAATTATGCCATCTACAAAGCTATTATAGGTTGGTTGTGACCCCAGAACTGTGTGACCATAAGCGCCTGAAGTAATTCCCCCGGCGCAATTCAGGTAGCCACCGACAATATTTATATTCGCACCATTTTTATGTTTGGTCCATTTCGCAAGCGTGCCACTGAAATCGTCGAAGAAAAGAAAAGTATTTGTGCCGTTGGCAACCGAGGTCGCAGCCGGATCACCATAAAAAATGTGGATAATTTTGCGCGGATCAGGCGGGTTGATCGGAATGTTGGGGATCTTTACCCAGATTTTGGTGGCGACGGTATTTATCGTACCTGTTTCGATCCAGAATGGCAGCGCGGTGGTACCGTCTGAGTCTGTGAATCTGATATCGTCGCCATCAGCCTGCATTTGCCCGGCAGTAACCAGAGATGCAGTATTCATAGTCACTAGAACCTGAAAATTGGTGAGAGCGGCAACTGAATTTACTTCGATGGCCTGACGATAGGCTGAAGCACCGTAAATGGCAGGTGAAGAATCAGGCAAAAACAGCAGCAAGATCAGAAGAAACAGTTGCGGGGTAAATGCCCGAAGCAACTTATATATTGCTGAAACTAAGCATTTGCAGGGCAAACTGAAAACAATTTTATGCTGTTTGTGCTCTTTCTGAATCCTCACCTAAAGTCTCCTAGAAATATTATATCTATTAATGCTAACATATTGGTCATAACCTTTGTAATACTTTGTTATCATTGCATGTGGGTAGAGAGCAGGGATTCCTTGAAGGGGTGCGGCTACATTGCCAGTTTTGTGTTTTGAACATCGGCAAGTCTTACGAATTATTCTTATAAGCACCCTGCTATTGCTCCAGACCGCCGGCATTGGGGTAACAAGGGTGTTTTCGTTTCCTGACTCTCATAATAAGGGTTTGCATAAAAATTCACTTGCCAAAGCCCTTCTTAGAGATGCAAAGATAGCTCAGGAGGCCGGGCAAATTGAAAGAGCTCAGTGCCTCTGGCTGCAAATACAGAAGCTATATCCTCAGCAAAGCAAACCTGCATGGCTTCAGACCGATCAACCCAAAGTTTTATCGGTTTCAACCAATGATCGTCAGAATCTGTTACTTCTGGCTTCGAACACAACAGATCCAACTATTAAAGCCAGTCTCGAATCACTTATTAAGGCAAACCCCTTAGATAAAGAGGTGCGCAATGCCCTTTTGTCAATGGCACAACGACAGGGGGACAGCGTTGCAGAACTGCGGCATAAATCAATTTTTCAACCCGTTGCAAGGCCTTGTAAAACCCAGACTTTAAAATTATTTTTGGCAGTTGCTATTGTTGCGGCAATCTTCTGGTGTCTTTTCAGCGCTTCGCCAGGCTCAAAAACAGCTGATAAACCAGAGGGAGAACCGCTGTGGCGGGAAATTGTTTCCTCTGCCAAAGATTTTATTAAAAGGCGCTATGGGCACAAATGAATGTTCCAGAACTGATTGGGATTGTTTTTAACCAGATACTTCTGGTACTGTATTCGACATAGTAAATACGCATGAGGTTTATGATGAGTAAATTTAGATTCAGCTCTTTTATGATGTTTCTGAGCCTGGTTATTTTGCTGACCGGTTGTTTTGGCGACGATTCAAATGGAAGCGGGCCAAGTGTGCCTGCTTCTTACGTAACCTTGAAAGGTGCCGTCGTAGCCCCTGACCAGGTTGAATCAACATTGTTGGCTTCGGTTCTCAATAATACTGACAACGCAGCCCGCGATGCCTTTAAAACAGCTTTGGTCTATGTGAATGGCCTGCAGGCCGCCAGCTGCACTGTCGATTCTTCAAATGGTACCAGTTGGCCGGTGCGTATTTATAATGTTCCTGAGCATCCACAGGGAAAATATAACCTTCAGGTAATTGCTGGCCGGCTCATTCTCAAAAGCAATATCATAGCGGCTGAACGCGAAAATTTTGTGATTTCAACTGAAACTACCGCTGCTTCTCTGTTGGCAGAAGCAATGAAAAAGGATCAGCAGATGATTCTTGCCAGCTATCCGGCTATAGTTAACAGCCTGAAAGCCGATCTACTCTCGGCGGTTCGCAAAGGCCCGGCAGAGTTGGGTATAAATCTTGTGAAATCAGGTTTGATCGATACCGCAGTAAAAAAATACAAAGGCTATCTCGAAGCGATAGGAGATGTGAACAGCAGTTCCAACATCGCGTATCTGCAGAAGGAAAACGATCTGGATGGTGATGGAGTAATCGATCTGCAGATCGTCCAGCTTGGAGGTGGTCAGCGAATCAGGTTTTTCACCACCCTGGCGACTGCCACATCATTACTGGAAAGCACTGTAAATCTGGATGTCTATACTGATGATAAATTGCTTCAGGACTTCAATGGTCATCAGACCAGCGAAAGCAATACTTTTGCGGCTGCCGACAAGGACTTTACTCTGGGCCTGTTTTTCAAGCGTTCAGCACTGGCCGATCAGTATATTAAAGTGCTGGTGCGCCGCATCGATCTCAATGCTGAAGGTGTGTTCAGCGGCGTTGTTGCTGAGTATAAGTATATATCGACGGGAACAACCGCAGTAGTGAAGGGAACGAAGACTCTGCAGCTGCTGAACGGTTCGCCGGTCGAGGGGGCTGTGGCCGCCACCGATTTCATTACCGATGGTTTTCCGGGCGATTACAATCTTACTTATATCAGTTCAGCTCTTGGTATCGGCTGTTACAGCGGTAACCAGATGCTTGTCGCTCTGATAGACGGGCAACCAGACCTGGAAAAGCTTTCGAGTGCTCCAAAAATAACTTCTGGTATGTATTTTGCCAATACTGCGGCTGCTCTCAACGATCTAAAAGCCGGTCGGACTCTTGAGCTGGGCGATGTCTTCAGTGCTTATTTTCCGACCACCAGGCATTATGCCCTGTTCAAGATCAGGCAGGTTGATTCATACGGCATAACCGTAGATTACAAAGTAAATTCCACCCCGGATGAACCCAGATTTTAGTAAAAATTCCGCTTTGCCACTGATGCATGCGGATGAACACCGATGCCACCTGATAAAATCAGATTTGTCGAAGCGCAATGGGACACCGGTACTGCTTCATCGCTTTGCTCCTGGCTAGTGACAAACCTATGTCATTGAGAAGGGCGGAGCCGAAGCAATCTCATTCTATCAGTTCGCAGGGCGTTTTTGCCGGGTCGGATGAGCCAGAATAGCGGAACGAGTGCAATGGCTGTCCTGCCAAAATGAATCTTTAAAGAAAAAAGGTTCCTGTTTG
>CAZPCO010000188.1:0-6929 GCA_964585025.1 uncultured bacterium
GCCTGCAGGAAATCGGGCGTTTGCAGGGTATAATCAGTCTCTATCTGCGTGCCGGTCTGCCGCTGACCCGAGCTGTGGAAAATGCCTCGCAACTGGCTTCCGAACCGGATTCTGCGGCGCTGGCGCTGGTTGCCAGATCGCTGGGTAATGGCGATGAGCCTGCGAAAGCCTTTGCCTGCAGCATCGTACTACAGCTTTTTGCTGAAGGAAATCCAGATGCAGCTACTCTTCCTGACCGCATGGAATACGCATCTGAGAGTAATTATCGTAATTCATGCAGCATGCTGCGCCGGGCTTCCGGTGCAATGATGCTGGTGGCACTTCTGCTCGCCGGTTTTTTTGTTCTTATGGTTACCAGCGGGTCTTTTGGCTCTTACTACTGGGCAGTCTGGAGCATATGATGAAAAACAAGACCGGTTTGACACTGATGGAAATGACCCTGACCATTACCCTGGTATCGATACTTCTGACCGCCCTTTTCGGGCTGACTGACATGCAGCGGGATGTGGTAAGAAGGCTGCAGCATAACACCAGTGCTCTGTATCTTCTTGAAAGCATCCGCAACCATATTCGCTACGAGCTGTCACAGGGTTTGACAATCGACGAATTGAACACTGATAATTTTCAGTTCACCCGCAGTTCCGACTGGAAAATCGCACTCGACCGGCAACCGGAAAGTGGCAGGGTGCTGGTCAGTCTGCAGCACCTGCGCGGCGGCCGCTTCGCAACCATCTATCGAATGGAGGTGACTGCCAGATGAAAAGACGTGGCTTTACTCTCATAGAACTGATGATTGTCGTCGCGATACTCGCCATTGTAATGAACTATCTTTATCCGGCAATGCAGTCCGTGATCATTCAGGACCGTCGTCAGGCAGCCATTCTTGGTGATATTTATGATTTGACGACCCTTTATGGCATTTTGGCCGCTGAATTGCGACTGTGCAAAAAAGTTGTGGCTGCCGATGAGAATGGCGTCAGGTTCGATGAAGATCGGATAATTCGCATTCTCGATGGTGGCAGACTGGTAAAAGTCGGTAGCCGGGCCTTTAAATTAACCAGTGGGGCAAGATTCTGGGGCTGTGAAAAAATGGATGAACACACTTTTTCGGCACAGATCCGGAATGGAGCAGAAGACATCAGGGTTATCTGGCGGACGGGGGCAGAACATGAATAAGCGCGGGTTTTCTATCTTTCTTATGTTTCTCGTGATTATGCTGGTGATGTTTGCCGGGTTTTTCAGCCGTGCTTACGAAATGTCGAGTATTGGGCGGCTGCAGAGATTCTATTTTGACAAAAATTCTATAAATCTGGTTTCGCCGCTGGAAATGCCTTCTGTTAACCCCGCCGAAAGCCTTAAATGAGCGACGAAAAGCACAATATTTCGCTTCTTCTTGAATCGTCTGTTGCCAGAGAACGGCAGCAGGGTATTGTGCTGGCCGCCCGCGGCAACCACGTAGAGCTGATCGCCAAAGTTACCGCCATAGCCGGGGCCGACCCCGATCAGGAAACACGTTATTTTGCCCGAAAGGCGCTCGAGCATCTGCAGAGTCTCGCACAACCTTCCCAGCCTGAGCAGGACAAGTTTTCGGCGATTGACATCGAAAAGCTATTCCATTCAGATGATCCGCACGCCAGATTTGCAGGTCTCAAGAAGGTATTGGTCGAGAAAACTCCTACTGGAAGATTCCTGCTGCTCGACGCACTCAGCCGTGAGCCGATAGTGCAGATCAGGGCAAGTCTGATAATCGGAGTCGGTCATTTCCGCAATCCCGAAGACGTCAAAACTCTCGCTCCCTTTCTGAAGAACGAGGATGCCCGCGTCCGTTCAAACTGTATCGAAGCTCTGGCGATGATTGGCGGTGAAGAAGCGCAGCGTCATATCGTTTCGGCGATGAATGACGATGATAACCGTGTCAAGGCAAATGTTCTCAAAGCTCTGCAGGGACTCGGCGGTTCAGCGCTGTTCAATCTGCTTAAAGCGATGGCTGTTGATGAGCGCCCATGGGCAAGAGCATCGGCGGTCTACGCTTTTACCCGCATTAAATCGCCGCAATCTCTGGTTGTTCTGGCGACCATTGCCCAGTCGGATGCTGACCAGACTATAAGAGCCAAAGCCCTGCATGCCATCAGACTCGAAAAAGAAGCTGGCAATCCGGCAGCAGCAGTCATATTTGACAAGCTTTCCACCCCTGAAGTGACGACACCGGGAGCTGAGCCCGGGGCGGCGATCATTGCCGAGCCGGTTGGTGGCCACGAACTGCACGAATTCCTTGCCAGCAGAGAAACTGCTAATCGTTATCTGGCTCTTACCCATATCGATAAGAAAAATATCGCTGAAATGCAGGAACACTTCATCAGGGCTTTTGAGAGCGAAGAAGATTTTTTTCTGCTTTCGCTAATGCTCAACCTGGTTCGTGATCTGAACATTGTGGCCTGTTTCAACCGGGTCAGGCTCCTGCTCAGCCATCCGGATGACAGGGTCAGAGCCAATGCTGTTGAAGCTCTTGCGGTTATCGATATTGCCCGGGCCTGCGATTATCTGCCGCAGTTGCTCGAAGACAAGAACAGCAGAGTTGTCGGCAACGTCATTCTCGCTCTCAGAAAAACTTCGAAGATCGATCTGATCGTCGAATTGAAGCGAATGCTTGCCAAAGGCCGCGAATCATTCAAACACAGTGTGATTTATATAATACAACAGGTCCGGGAACCCCTGGCTGTCGCTATTATCGAGAAACTGATCCGTGATCCGAACCCGCGGCTCCGTGATAAAGCCTTTGCGGTTCTGCAGACTTATGCTGGTCAGAAGGTTCCCGGGGCCGGTACGCTGCTCAGAGACGTCGAGAAACAGATCGCTCTTGACCGTAACCGTGATTCTTTCTTCGAGAATAGCCTGGATGTAGCATTTGCAGGCGTTCTGAATCTGATTAAATCAAAAACACAGGGAGATGACACCGATGCTGAAAAGGTTCTCTTTGAACGAACCCAGCAGTCGGAACGTGCGGCCTTGCTCAATCTGGCCGAACGCTGTCTGCAATTGAAGCTGGCGGATGCGCGCACTCTTGATTCGCTGGCTATTGTCGATCGTGAGCTGCAGACTGTTGAAAAGCTGATCGCCCAGGCAAAATCGGAAGGTGCCGCCAGCATAAAAGGAGTCGGCGAAACGGCTCGCCAGATTTCTGAAGAACAGCTGCTGGTGATCGAGAGAAACAGTCTGACGGCCAGGCGTGAAGCAGTGCTGGTCGCCTTTGCCTTTGATTATTTCAATGCCAGAGCCGGCCTCGATTCAAAGACGTTTTCGCTTCTAAGAGCTGATTTCGGGCGTGTTGAAGGCAGTCTGTGTTCGGTTGTGCCTCAGAAGGTCTTCTCGATGCTCCCTCCTGCTGATGCCTCGGTCAGCGAAATTTTCGATATAACTATGCGGCTCTATCAGAAACATGTCTATACTTTTTCGGTTAAAACCCTGCTGCAGTTTATGAAATGGGGATTTGGCTTTTTGCTTTTGTCTGCTGTTGCCGGTTTCTTCATGGCCGCTGCCCCACCGGTCGGAATCTTTTTTCTTATACTTGCCGTGCCCTATTATTCCTACAAATCGTTAGCCATGTACGTTGCCTGGAAAATCACCATGGCTTTGCTTGTTGAAGACTATATTCACGGCCGCGAGGTCGATAATAACCGCCTTGCCGATAAATCCGCCAATCTTTTCAAACCGGTTTTTGACTGCTCGGTCAAGAAAAGTCTGCTGCTGGGCCTGTGGTTGCTGCTTGCCGTTCTCTGCAGCGGTATCATTTTTGCTGCGGCGAGCGCTTTTGGCAACCAGGGAGTTATTTTCTCCATCGGAACTCTGCTGGCTGTCGTTGTCGGCATGCTGGTCATGGCCAGTGTGTTTTTCAAGTATCTTATGGTAGAACCTGCGTCAATTCTTGTTCCTGCTCAGGATCCGTTCGTTGTTTCCGAAAAATTCTACCTTCAGGATCGAATAAAGCTGGCCTCTCTTTTCATTTTTGCCACCTTTATCATGACTATAATCACCGGCACTTCGACTGATATATTGACGTTCTTTATGCCGGTTTTGCCGGCTGCCCTGACCATCATTCTCATTCAGGTGCTGGCTTTTGTTTCAGAAATCTGTCTGGCGCCGATAGTTTTTTCCAATATTGTCATCTATTGTCTGATGAACATCAGAAAGGGCGATACTGCCTAAGCTCGGCCCGAGCGTTTAAAAAGAGTGGCGAGACCGACGCCGCCGAGAAATCCGAAGATGTGTGCATCGAACGCAACGTTAGCCCCGAATGCCCCGGCCTGTGACATCTGCAGCATGTTCAACAGAAGATAGCAGCCGAGGACAACAAGCGCAGGAACGTCAATTCGTCTGATAAAGAACCAGATCGGACAGAAATAGCTGGTGATTTTGTTGCGCGGAAACAGGATCAGATAGGCACCCATGACACCGCTTACTGCGCCGCTGGCTCCGATCATCGGTACTCCGGAACCAGTGTTGAGAAGCGCATGCGCCAGGCTGGAGAAGACTCCGACCATCAGATAAAACCCGAGGAAGAGCGGCAACCCCATCTTTTCTTCGACGTTGTCGGCAAAGATCCAGAAGAACCACATGTTGGTCAAAAGGTGCATCCAGTTGGCGTGCAGAAACATGCAGGTGAGCGGCATCAACCAAACCCAGAACATCGAGGATCTGACGGTCAGTATTTCGTTCTGTATCGCAGCTAAGCCGGCGAATTCTGACTTTTCCGCTGATGGTGGCGGAGTTTCCGGAAAAAAATTCTGTGAGGGAATCTGATAAGTGTTTTCACTGCCGAAAAAGGCTGCGGGTACCAGACCATGGCGGTAGATAAAATGAACCTGGCTGGCTCTACCCGAAGGAGTTAAGCCGAGAATCACCACATAAAGCTGCACAAGCAGGCACAGCCCGATGACCGAGTAACTGATCATCGGAACTGTTTTTACTGCTTCGTTATTCTGATCGTGCAGAGGAAAGAACATCGCACACCTTGAATCAAGCTGCTACTTCAGGCCTGAATGTCTGAGAAGTGCTTCGGTAGAAGCGTCGCGACCACGGAACATCCTGTATACTTCGGTAGGATGTTTGCTGCCACCAAGTGCCAGAACGGTATCACGGTATTTGCGGCCAAGCTTTCTCACCGCTTCTTCGTTTTCGATGCCGGCTTCTTCAAAGGCTGCAAATGCGTCGGCGCTGAGAACTTCAGCCCATTTGTAGCTGTAGTATCCGGCGCAATAACCACCAGAGAAGATATGCGAAAAACTGCAGAGAAATCTTTCGTGCTCGTAGGGCGGCACTACGCCAGTTTCGGCGGCAATGCGTCTGGCAGCAGTAAAAGGCGATTCGCTGCCGTTAACGTCGAAGTAATGGTGCAGATACATGTCGGTTTTGCCGAATTCAAGCTGGCGGAGCATGGCGACACCGGCTCGGAAATTCTTGGCAGCCTTGATTTTTTCAAAAAGGTCTTCCGGCAGCGTCGCACCGGTTTCATAATGCCGCGCCATGCCGAGAAGGGTGGGGCGGTTGTAGCACCAGTTTTCCATAAACTGGCTGGCAAGTTCAACTGCATCCCATTCGACACCGTTGATCCCTGCTGCTTCAGCTTCGTCGATGGTGGTCAGCATGCCCTGGGTGCCGTGCCCGAATTCATGAAACAGGGTAGTCACTTCATTGAAGCTCATCAGCGAAGGTTTGCCATCTACCGGTGGTGTTCCGTTGCAGACCAGATAAATAACCGGCAATCTCGCTTTTCCGTCGATGATTCTCCGGCCGAAACACTCGTTCATCCAGGCTCCGCCACGTTTTTCAGCCGGCCGGGAATAGGGGTCGAGGTAAAAATGGGCAATGGTTTTGCCCTGTTCGTTGTTGATATCGAAGAATTCGATGTCTTCATGCCAGCGGGGTATGTCTTTCTGTGCCGATTTGACTATTTTGATGCCAAACAGGCGCTCGGCGAGGCTGAAAAGGCCGTCAAGAACCCGGGGCAGTGGAAAATACGGTCGCAGCTGGTCGTCGGTATAATCATAAAGTTTTTCACGCAGACGTTCGGCCCAGAAGGGCATGTCCCAGTGTGCCAGAGGCTCTTTCTGTCCGGAGTCTGAAGCCATTTTTTTCAGCTCCTGCAGCTCTTTTTCGGCGAACGGACGCGCCGGCTTTTCAAGTTCCGCAAACATTTTTTCTACGGCAGCGACATCCGGGGCCATCTTGGTGTCGAGGCTCAGCTCGGCAAAAGTTTTGAACCCGAGAATCTGGGCTTCCTCGCGCCTCAATTTCAGCAGTTCGACAATAATTTCAGAATTATCGAATTTTTCACCTGACGCGCGGGTGACGTTCGCATGATAAACCTGGCGTCGTTGTTCGCGATTGCGACTGTGCTGCAGAAACGGGCCAGAACTCGGGTAGTCGAGAGTGATACGCCAGGGGCCGTTTTCCGGGTCAGCTTTCTGCCCGGCCTGGCCTTTTTCCTTGGCGTAAGACTGAGCGGCCAGTTGTCTCAGATTGCTGGGCCAGCCTTCTGTATCGGATTTATCGGTGATAATGAGTTCATAAGCTTTGGTGGCATCGAGCACGTTGTTGGAAAAATCAGTGGCGAGCTTCGATTTGCGGTTGATTATCTCGTTGAAGCGCTCTTTTATTTTACCTTCCAGACCTACGCCTGCATGCTCAGCAGCCTGAATTTTCTTTTCGATGATGCGTTGTCGGGCATTATTCAGATTGGCGAACCCGGCGCTGGCACGAAGTTGTTTTAGCCCCTGGTAGACCGGCTTGCTCTGCGACATGCGCAGGCTGAAACCGATGACTTTCGGCAGCACTTCCTGGTGGGCTTTGCGCAACGCATCTGAGTTCTTAACGCTGACCAGATGATTGATGACGCTCCAGGTATATTCGAATGGAATGTCTAGTTCTTCAAG
>CAZPCO010000189.1:0-6799 GCA_964585025.1 uncultured bacterium
TAGGCAGTTTTTTTATTTAAACTTTGAATATAAGGAGGCAGAAGAATGAGAAAAAGATAAAAGATGCTGCCGGCGACTGCAAACAATGAACCGCTGAATATCGTCGTAGCTCTGACCGGAGTTGCATAGGCGATTGCAGTGTGAGGAACGCCATGGTTCAGCCGATTGACAAGAAACTCTTCTTCACCTGCTGAGTTGTAGAGAACAACTGTCTCAGAACGTCGTTTTTCTGAGGCCTGGCGAATTGCCTCGATCCTGGTGAAGCCGCTGCCGGGCCAGATATATGGCCGACCGGTACGTTCGACCGGAAAAAAGGCATAACGTATCTCGTAATCTCCGGATATTTCCTTGAAACCGGTTTTGGCTGCAGAGCTCTGCTCGAGAAAGGTGCTTATGAGCGGCGCTGGCTCGAAACGGCTCAGTATGAGGCCCTGAACGGGTTTTCCCGGCAGGCTTTCATCGACAACGCGGTAGTTCGATATCCAGATCGGCAACCCCGAATGTTCGATATTGAACAGCGACCCATTTGAGGTCAAAGATTGGCCGATCATCGAGATCTTGATGGTTGCTCCCGGCAGAAGCAATTCATCCTGCCTTTTGCGGTCGAGCGGCGCCGTCTCTCTGAGAAGCTGCAGGGTACGCATCGGGAAGAATACCTGCAGGACATCGGAGGAATCGTTAGCATCGTCTGCGGAACTTCGATTCTGAAATTCACGAATAACAGTATTGCCGGTTCGTTGCAGGGCCAGTCGTGTAACCGGTAGAATACTGCCGATCTGATCGAATATTTTCAAGATGGCGGTGTCACTGTTGAAGTTCGTCATATTCACCTGCTGCGCAAAAATGGAAAGGGTACCCTCAACCCAGGAAATATAGTGGTCGAGCTGGCTGTTGAAGGTCGCGAGCCTGGTGTTGATGTGCTGCAACAGATTTATTTTTTTTAAAAAGTCATCGTATTGCTGGTGCAGATAGAATGTTGCTGAAAAGAATCCAAAGGGAAAAACTGCTGCAAAAAGTGTTGTCGCGAGAATGCGCTGTTTGAAACTGCTGTTCAGATTGACACCAAAGAGCATTATTCGCAGGCAGTACAGACCCGACAGCCCGAGCAGAATTGCTGCGACAAGCCTTATAGCAGGTTTCATGCTCGAAAACTGATGCTGCATTCGTGAAAAGAGCAGTTGGTATTCAAGATAGGGAAGCAACACTTTTGTTCTGGTCAAGAGTTCATAGCCGCCGCCATGCACGACATGTCTGATAAATCTCTGGTCAGCTGGTGAGGTAATGACGATGCGGTCACCCAGATGCCTGATGCCACTGTTCATTCTTGCCGGTTCTCTTTCGATCAGTTCAATATTCTGTTCACGGGTGATGACGCGGCAGTATGGAAATTTCCGCTTCAAAACGCTTAAAAGATAAGAGTTTGACATTTCCCGACCACGAAAAACTGCCAGAAATCCACCAATTCCAGGAATTCCTTCAGTGAATTCGCAATAAATAAAATACAAATCGCCGCCAAACTGTGCGGAAAAGTTCTTGACCACCTGATTGGGTTTAAGTGTAACCGGTGTCAGCGTTTTGAAAATCTGTTGAATAGACAGTGCGTTGCGGCGCTGGTTCGCTTTTCTTGTCAGATCCTGAGCTTTGGTTTGCAGAGGCGCCTGCTGCTCTTTGAGGCTGGCGAGTTGCTTTTTTAGCAGTGCGGCTGGCGGAAACACAACCTCAGCCAGGTCGTCGGGCCTGTGGGTGATGCTGGTCGCTTTTTGTCGGCCTGCATCGAAAAACATACAGATGAGGCTGCTTCCGCCAAGAGTCTTGTCGATTTTGCCTTTGAGACTCTCAAAATTCGCAGCATCTGCTGCTTGCAGCCTGATCGATGCAAGCTCTGGAAGGCGGGCGGTGAGAAAATTTTCGACCACCAGAGAATTTTTGAAAGCTTCCAGCTCGTTAAAGGCCTCGGAAATTTTTCCAGACTCGGCAAAAACTATATATTCAGCGATGAAATAGTCGAGGAAAACAATAGACGCAGCAATCGGCAGTAACACCAGAAGAACCCAGGCGATAAGGATTCGGTGCGATGCTATGGCAATCTTTTTCGTAATAAATGATGTTTGCTCAGACATTGGCCAGCTCAACCGCTTCACCATCAAAATCTTTAGTGACAACAAATTCTTTAACTTCAGCATGAGTGTTGTCGCTCAGCAGTATGCGTGAATTGCAGCCCGCCGTGCGGGCCTCCAGATTTGCGGCCTGCTCCAGGATGTTGCCGACAACCGTGTAATCCTTGCGACCGCTTTCACTGCCAATACTCCCGGAAATGACCATCCCGGTGTCGATACCAATGCCATTTTCGACGGTGAACAACCCCTGCCGGCGTCTTTCAGCATTGAATTCATCCAGTTTGCGGCGCATGCCGACAGCAGCGCGGCAGGCGCGCAGGGCAGCGTTGTCGTCGCCGGCGTTGTCGTGATAAAACAGCGCCTGAACGGCATCACCGATGTATTTGTCGATAATGCCGCCGTTGCTGCTGATTTCGCCCTCCATCAGCGTGAAGTAAGAATTCAGCATTTCGACGACTTCTGCCGGTGTAAACTTTTCGCTGATCGCAGTAAAACCCCTGATGTCAGAGGCGAGGGCAGTGACCTTTACCAGTTGGCCGGTTTGTGACTTAGTGGTCTGCCCGCCAGACTGAACCTCCTGAAGAAGTTTGCCGGACACGTATCTTTTCATCATCTCGCGCTGTCGAAGAGCATTTGACATCTCGTTGAAAGCCTGAGTCATCTTTTTGAACTCGTCGCCTGAAAACCCGGCGATCAACACTCCATACCGTTCTTCGTGAAGGGCTACTACTCCAGAATTGATTATCTTTACCGGTTCGCTGACGAAAGCCGAAATTATCGTGGTGATGAAATAGAGCACCAGAACAGCATATCCGAGCAGAACTGGAAAAATCATGAACGTCGCCAGGCCGGCTATTCCAGTGCCTTTGCTTTTGCCCATAGCTGCAATTACAGCACTTTCACCTTCTTTGAATCGCCAGGCTCTGACTTCTATATCGCCGTCTTTGCGGATTATTCCATGCCCAAAATCTCTTGTTGAAATCGCCCGCTCGAATATGCCGGTCATTTCTTCGGAGAGCAGCGATTCGGTGGGCCAGGCGAACATGTTCAGGTCAAAATATTTGCGAATTCGCACGCCCAGAGAAACATCGCCAAATTTGCCGGTTCTGGTAAACCAGCCTGGCAGATTCTGACTGTACCAGGTCAGATATCTATGCACATGCTCATCGCCATTGGTTATGCGATGGTAAACGAGCTGGTATTGTCCACTGCGATTTCTGACCAGATACAGAGATGCCCGGCTGGTATCTGAAGAATGGGTAAGTTCCCTTTGAATCGTGCTTTCATGAACTACATAGGCTTCTTCCATGCCTGGAGTGATGTAATTTTCCATCAGCCCGAGAGTCATAGTTCTGGAAAAGTCTGCGCTGCGTTTGTCTTTCCCGATTTTGATCAATCCAAGAGAGTCCATGTATTTTCCCAGAAGGCTTACCACGAGGCGGTTTTCCTTGGTTAACTCGCACCAGGTTCCGAAATTCAGGATTAGACCTGTTTCCCATATCGTAGAAAAGCCAGTAGTCCAGGTGCTGAACCAGGTGTCCTTAATAGTCAGAGAAATGGCCTGCCGCAAATCGGGAATCAGCTGGTCAAGGTCAGAAAGGCGTCTTTTGATTTCAAGAACTGCGACCATCTGCTTAAGAAGATTTTCGTCATTGATGACAGCCAGTTCTTTGATGTTGTTTAGCGTTCGTTGCAGCAGATGATTCTCGATGAGCCTGTCTGAGCCATTGAGAGAAATCCAGGTCAAGGTTCCTGTTCCGGCAATCGGAATCAGAATGATCAAACCGAGAATCGCTGCCAGCTTGTTTCTGATTGACAACCTGGTATTGAAGCCTAATAACCGGAAACGTATCGCAGCAGCGAAGTAACCCATCAGAATAAAAACTGCTGCCATTCTGAATATCTGAATCCTCTTCTGCAGCTGCAGCAGGTTTCCCGGCAGTCTGCCGGTGATTTTCACATGCCAGCCCCCGGCCCTGCTTTTCTGCGCCTGGCTACGGTCGCCGGTCATGAAAAAGTAGTGGCTCCAGAAGTCTGATGGCGGTCGGGTATAATACTCAAGCTGTTCACCCTTCTCTAAAAAACCGTCTTCTGATTTCGTAAGATCGACAATAGATACTTTGATGTTCGGTTTCTTTTGACTGAGGGCGGCTTTGACAACTTTGTTGGGTTGAATTGAGATCTGGGGCACGATCACCATATACGCTCCATGCAGATTAACCGGGCTTATGCAGTGATATGAATAGCAAAAAAGTGACTGCTGGCCAAAATAGTCGGTGAAATACTCGTTCACCTGGTCGTGGGAGCTGTAAATTTCTGAAAAACGGCTCAGATATGCGAAAATGTATTCACTCTTGTTTATACTCATCGATTCGAGAAGATAGACTGGGATTCGATTGTGCCACGGCCATTGCTTCTGGTAGTTCTGCTGATAGAGGCGGGCGCTGGTGTAATGCATCCCAACCAGCTGATCCTGAGCAAGTTTTTCTTCGACCTTGCATTGATTCCTGAGCTCATCTGAATTCCAGTAGAAAACGCTGGTAAAAGACGGTGGGGTAACGATGATCTGAATGGCATCAAGGCCTCTGCTACGCAGTTCCTTGAGCAGCCTGTCTGGAAGAGATGCTGAAAACTGCTCTTTGCCAAAATCCATATCCGGCCGCATTTTAACGATACCTGGCACTATCTCGGGCAGTAATTTGCGATGAATCGCCCTGACCGTGTCTTTAACATAAGTCGCCGGCTTCATTTGAGTACGAATCTGTTCGGCAGTCTGCAGAATTTCTTCGCGCAGCAGCCCGAGCGACGCGGCACGGGTTCTTTCAAGTGCCGCCTGCAGGAGATGGTTGAAAAAAGCGAGCGGGATCGCCAGCACAAGAAAGCCTGTCAGAATCAAGGCCAGCTGATTGTCTGTCTTGCGACTGGTCAAAGTCTGGCGAGGGCCAGTCTGGTGACCAGCATGCGATCGTTGCCGTTTATATAGATTTTGTCAGAAGTAACACCGATGAAGTCGCGGCCGAAAAAATCGAAAATCGAGCCTCTTATAGTCAATTCGGGAACCCTGCCCAGAAGTTTTCTGCCGTCAGTAAGAAAGGCCACCTGCACCGGAGAGGCGAAATTGCCATCTGGAGTGAAGTCCCCGCCGCTGGCCATCTGGATCATGAGGCCCATTTCGCCATTCAGAAGCTGTTCCAGGGTTTTTCCCGAATGAGCAATGTCGATATTTGCGCCTCCAAGTGATGGTACGCTGTCATAATTGCCATCGGCACAACCGGTATTTTCGAAGTTGTATCTTACTGCCGTTTTTTTGTCGGTGTAAGGGCGCAGAATCACTCCATCTTTTATCAGCCATTTTAGGCTGTCAGGAGTGATAACTCCCTCCATATCAAAAGCAGGGCTGAAAGTTTCAGCCGGATCGTTTGCGATGCCAAGACTGAATTTTTCTGAAAAAACTTTCTGCCCCAGCTGATTCTGAAAGAGAGAAGCCCGGTTTCCTACCATTTTTCCATTCAGATCGCGCTGAAAGAGCCTGGTAAGAGTGCTCTGCCCGATGATTACCGGCAAATTCTCTGTCGGCATCGGCAGAAGGTTGTTATAGGCATCGATGATTTCACTTACCGCTGCTTCGACCCTTGTTTCTTCGAGCTGCCGGTCGACGAGACCAAAAAAGGAATCCATGATGCCGGTAGAACCCTGCTTTTTCAGCAGAAAACTGAGGCTGACAAAAGCATCGTCGTGTTTGAGAGAAAGACCCCGGTCATTTTCCAGGCAAAGATGAAATTGGCTGAGATTGACCTTGTTGCTGATGGCAAATTCAGGGTGCCGGTTGCGCAAGTGTTTCAGCAGATTCTCGATGCGCTGACACAGATCGATATCGCTGATCCTCATGTTGTCGAGCCGTGTGTGGTGTTGCAGGTCAATGCTTGGCGCCACGTCATACTCGATGTCATAGGCTAGATGCTGTCTGGCCCGTTCATAAAGCTTTTCGCTGTCGACTTCGCCAAGACCACCGGCAACTCCGATTTTACCGGAATCGATGACCCGGCAGCCGGTTTTGCTGATGTTTTTGCGCCTGACCGCCTGGATCTCGTTCTGAACAATGCTTAATGATGTCTGCTTAACAGACTGACTGACTTTTTCGCGAATCATGTTGCCACCCCTTATTGAACGTTGATCTCTCTGACCCGCACATAGGGGCCGCCAAAGCTTACTGGTAACGGATACTGCTCCATTTTGCCGCATCCCCCGCCAACAAAACTCAGAATTTCAAGTTCATTCGAAACTGCATCGATCTGGTCAAGAGTTTTCATGACGTTACCGGTGATTACCGAAAATTTAACCGGTCGGGTCACTTTGCCGTTTTCGATCAGATAAGCCATCGACGGCGCCAGAGTGAAAGTCGACATCCCTGACCCATGTTTGACCGATTCGATGAGAATGCCATGGCTGATGCCGGCAATCAGCTCATCTTTGCTGCACTGGCCCGGCTCGATGTATGTCGCGGTCATGCGTACAATTGGCTCGTATTCAAAATTTATCGACCGGGCGTTACCGGTAACATCTTCCTCGAGTTCTGCGGCAGTAGCGGCACTGTGCAGCCGGCCGCGCAATATTCCGTGATCGATGAGAACAGTTTTCTCGGCCCGGTTGCCTTCGTCGTCGAATGGTGTAAAACCGCTGCC
>CAZPCO010000190.1:0-6762 GCA_964585025.1 uncultured bacterium
GGCCGCTCCGGCGCACCTTTCAACCCCAAATCGTCACAAATATACGATGACCTCGATGGTCAGAAAGTATCTCGAAACGGTTTTCAGCGGTAGAAAAGACATCTGGTCTGCCATCTTCGCCAAAAGCGGCCGCAAAATGCAGCAATGGGAAGCCGGTGGTGGAACCGCCTGATCTGAACGGTAAACGTCCTGACAAAACTCCCCGGGTGCAATTGCCCGGGGAGTCTGTTTTAACGAAATTTTCGTTGCCCTTAAAAACATGTCTGGATTCATTAAAGACCAGAACCGGTTTTCAGGTGCTTTTTGCCGATTATTGACTGCATTTCCAGTTTGAGTATGGTCACAGAATCGTATGATGTGTCGGTTTTGATGTTGCGGGCCATGATTGGCGTGGGGTCTTTTTCGAGATGCTTGAGAAGCACCTGCAGGCCGTGTTTCTTTTCCTGCAGGTCGCTGACGATGTTCATGTGCCCTCTGATTACCAGCGATTCGTAGTCATGATCGCAGTCGCCGTGCAGATAACCGTTATCTTTGATCACAGTCGCGCAGGCTTTCGAGTTCTTTCTGATGAAATCAAGTTTGTCGCCATTGTTTGCACAATGAAAGAAAAGACAACAATTGTCAGCGTCAAAGCCATAACTCATGGTTACAATGTACGGAATATCACCATCACACAGAGCGATTGTGGCATGGTTACACTGTTTGAGCAGCGCTTCCTTTTCAGTCGCATCGATTATTTCATTTCTCTTTCTTCGTGGGTGATACTGATACATGTGCCTGTTTCTGTTCCTTTGTCTCAAGTTTGTTCATGATAACAAATTTAAACCCAAAGCCGGAATCTGAATTATCTTGATGGTTGAGCAGGGGTTCAGGATATTGAACCCCTGCGTCGGGGTCGGGGTCATCTGCCTCGGATAATCAACGGAGGGTGCCCGTTCAGGGTGCTCTCGTTGCTGCGGTCAGACATGTAGTAACTGTGCATTTCGCTATTGCTGGCAATCATCCAGCGCTGAAAAAACACAAGAATGCTGAGGTCCATCATAACACTCCTCCTTTCAAAACATTTGCACGGCCCTGTCTACGCATTTTGCGTGCCAGTTTATGCAAAGGGGGTGTGTAAATCTTTTTGGGAGCGGCTTTGCTGCTATTATGGCTGGCAGGTGCTGTCTAGAAACGGCACAGCCTCACTGTGCAAAAAGTAATCAGATAATTCTGTTTGACCTCAATCGGCCTATTGGGTATAGTTTAGTAGCTGATTAACGGTTGTTGCAGCATATCATAGAAAAATATGGCGTCTGGTGCCGTTGGCCAGAACCGACTGCAACAGCTTGTGCAAACGGCGATCCGGGTTGATTGAAAATGATGTTTTATAGCGCCCGGGAATTGAAAAACAGGAAGGGAATTGACATGACTCCACATCTAAAGCTCAAAGAAGGCCAGATCTCACCTTACGTCCTGGTCTGCGGCGACCCGGCACGTGCCGAAAAAATCGCCAAACTCTGCGAAAATCCCCAGGAACTGGCATATAATCGTGAATACCGCACCTATATCGGAACCTACAAGGGCGAAAAGATCACTATAACCTCGCATGGCGTTGGTTCTGCCGGAGCCTCCATCTGCTTTGAAGAGCTTATTAAAATCGGCGCCAGGGTTATCGTCAGGGTGGGTACCTGCGGGAGTCTTCAGGATTACCTTGGGCAGGGAGATCACATAATAGCGACCGGTGCAGTACGTGAAGACGGCGTTACGCCTCTGCTTGTGCCGCAGGGATACCCGGCAATTGCTGATGCCGAAGTATGTCTGGCTATTGAAAAAGCCTGCAAAGAGATATCTGCTCCTTTTAAGCGCGGCATTATCGTTACCAGCGATCTTTTTTATCCCGGGGTTCTTCCTTCTTCTCTTGAATTGTACAGCAAAGCAGGGGTTCCGGGTGTTGAAATGGAATGCTCGGCTCTGTTTGTAATCGCTTCTTTGCGTGGCATTCGCGCCGGAGCGATTGCAACCGTCGATGGTAACCCCCTGAAGTGGGATGAAGGCAACTATGACCCCCATGGTGAAAAGGTTACCAGAGGTAAAGAGAGAATGCTGACCATTGGCCTGGAAGCGATGGCAGAGATGAGTCGCGCCCGACTCTGAAAAAGTGTATCTACAACCCTGCCGTATTGCTGCGGCAGGGGTTGTTTTATTTTCCCGCTGGTAATATAATGAGAGTCAACCCCGTCTTAAGACAGTTATATCATCGGGGTTTGAGAGTACTGGAGCATGGGAACTGACTGGTTTACAGGCCAGCTTGATTATATCTGTTTTGCCTATGGCATGGCTTTTTTGCTGCTTGCCATTGTGGCATTGCGCCTCAATATCATGCGCCAGGAAAATGCACCGGCATGGGCATGGCTGGCAGGGTATGGCGTCATAAGTGGTGCCGGCGAATGGCTGGGTTTTCTGTATGAATTTCACTCTGACTCTTTGCTGGTGCAGAGTTACAGACCAATATTTGTCGCCATCACTTCTCTAGTGCTTTTTGAGTTTGGCCGTCGCTCGATCATTCAACAGTCTGGGAAGCAAATCAAGTGCTGGTGGTCGTTTTTGCTGGTATCAGCCGGGTTTTCCGGTTCGATTTTTGGCATTGAAGCCCAGGCAGCTTCTTCGGCTCTTTTTATCGCGGTGCCTGCTTCTTTTCTCGCATGGTGGGCAATAGGCATAGAGCGTTCAAAGTGCGTATCGACAACCTGCATCTGGTTGAAGCTGGCATCGATTGCAATAGGTCTTTCAGGTCTGATCGCTGTTTTGAGTATACCTGAAAGCAGATTTTTGCAGGCTTCAGCAGTTAATGCAGGCCTATGGTTCAGGTTGACCGGTGTTCCCGTTGTATTGATGCAGGCGTTGTTGACGCTGGTATTGATGATCAGTCTATGGCTGCATTATCGCTGGATATACAATCGGCGGCATGGCAACCATGCTGATTTTCATCATCTGGTAATTCCGGCTGTCATTTCTGCCCTGCTCATTCTGGGCTGGATCGCAACCGAATGGCGGGGTAGAGAATTCGATCAGAATTTCAGACAGGAAACTCTGAGACTGGCCAACAGTATTGCTCAGACAATCAATGTCGATCGCGTCAAGACTCTGAGCTTCACTTCTGAAGATGTAGCAAATCCTGAATTTTTGCGAATCAGAGATCAGTTGCGCGCCTTTGGCCGCCAGCATTCAGGTCTAAGAGGCATTTACACAGTTGCAAAGCGCGGTAACAGACTGGTATTCGGGCCGGAAAACTATGCGACAGATGACCCACTTGCCTCACCTGCGGGCACGACATATGAAGAACCACATCCTGCACTCTTACAGGCATTCAATGATGGCAAACCGGCAATAATCGGCCCATACAAAGACGAATACGGAAACTTCGTTTCAGCTTTCGTTCCGGTTTTTGATCCTCAGACTGACGAAATTATTCTTATTCTTGGTATCGACGTTCTTGCAGACACCTGGAATCGTATAGTTTTCGAAGCTCGTTTGGGTCCGATCAAGGCAAATATGCTGCTCTTCCTTCTGGTTCTGGCAAGCATGACGATCCTTGTCTGGCGCGAAACGGTGCCAATGAAGCCAGCATTTCGCTGGTTAACGCATTCAGAAACTTTCATAACCTTTATTTTTGGCATCATGGTTACATTTTTGTCTGCAAGTCTGATTCAGGAAGCTGAAATTGCCAGGAAGCGGCACGAATTCCGCTGGATAGCAGATGCAAAAAGCCAGTTGTTTGTTACCAATTTTCGTCAGTGCCGTGGAGATATGGAACAGCTTGCCGAGCTGATCGGCGATCGCCAGGGGTATATTTCCGAGTCTGATTTTTCTTTTCTTGTGCAGCCGATGCTCAGATCGACAAGCGCTCAGGTCTGGATCTGGTTTCCGGTTGTCGGCGGTGCCTCCAGAGAAGAGTTTGTCAGCGAAATCCGTCGGCAGGGCTTTCGTGATTACGAGCTGTTTGCACGCTCAAAAAATGGGCAAAAATCTGCAGTTGGCAGGCAGCAGGTGCATTATCCTGCGGCTTATGTTTTTCCCCGGAAAGACAATGAAGATGTTCTTGGTTTTGATCTCAGCACTGATCCGATGCGTCTGGCTACCGTAGAAAAGGTCATTAAGGAAGGGTTACCGTGCGCGATAATTCCGTCAGAACCTCGACCAAAGTCAATTTGGCGCAAACAAAGCCTTATGGTTGTCCTGCATCCCGTTTTTCGTAAACAGGACAAAGCAATTGTCGGCTTGATCGGCGTAGTGTTGCGCATGCAGGATCTTGTCAACACGCTGATTCCACCTGGCTATGTGGGAAATGAAGGTGTCAGTCTTGCCATCAGAGATGGCGACAAGGTTGCATCAGCTCCATTGGCTGTTTTTCCAGAAAGTAAATATGCTGAAGATGGTATAGATGATATGCTTGGGCCGCATCTGCAGATCAAATACCCATTGTTTGTATTTGGGCGCTGTCTGATCATCGAGATTCGCCCGGCGAAATCGTTTTTGCCGACAACCTATTTCAGAGCCGGGTATATGACAACAGGTTTCGGTCTTATGGTCACAATGATTCTGACCTTTTTTGTCGGGCTGCTGCGCAATCGCCAGTTCAATCTGGAACTGCTGGTCTCTGATAGAACAAGAGAGCTGAAGGAGCGTGAAGAAGACCTCTATATCACTTTAAATTCTATTGGTGATGCAGTTATAGCCACCGATCTTGATGGCAGGGTGACGAGAATGAACCCGGTAGCTCAGAAATTGACCGGCTGGTCGCTTGAAGAAGTAATGGGGCAGCCTCTATCTCATGTTTTCAACGCTATCGATCAGGTCACTGGTGGCAAAATTGCATGCCCGGTCCAGGAAGTTCGGGCAGGTGGTCAAATTGTCGAGCTTGCCGGAAATATTGCTCTGATAGCCAGGGATGGTTCTGAACGGCAGATTGCCGACAGTGCCGCGCCAATACGTGATGCCGATGGCAAGACGCGCGGCGTTGTTCTGATTTTTCATGATGTGACAGAGCAGAACCGGGTGCGTGAGAAACTGCGCAACAGCGAAGCCAGAATATCAACACTGGTGGCTAATATCCCTGGTATTACCTACCGCTGTCTCAATAATCAGCGCTGGACAATGGAATTCATAAGTGACGAAGTCGAACGATTGACCGGGTTTCCGGCCGGTGATTTCATGGGCACGCCGGTCAGAAGTTTTGGCGGCCTGATCCATCCGGAAGATTTGCCCGGGGTTGAGCAGAATCTCCAGCGCGCTCTTGCAGCCCGCCGGTCTTACGAAATGCAGTATCGTCTGTTGTGTAAAGATGGCCATTATATCTGGGTTATGGAGCGTGGTCAGGGAGTTCATGGCGACGATGGTCGTCTGATGTGGCTCGATGGGGTTATAATCGACATAGAAAGAAGGAAAAAGGCTGAAGAGCAGGTTGACAAAGCCATGCACGAACTTGAGAAGGCCAATTCCGAACTGCAGGAAATCAACGAACGAGCCCGCGATCTTGCCACTCAGGCTGCACTGGCCAACCAGGCCAAGAGCGAATTCCTTGCCAACATGAGCCATGAGATCAGAACTCCGATGAATGGCATCATCGGCATGAGCAGTCTATTGCTCGAAACGGAGCTGAACGCCGAGCAAAAGCAGTTTGCAGCTGTGGTTAAAACCAGTGCTGAAAACCTGCTGGCGCTGATCAATGATATTCTTGATTTCTCAAAAATCGAAGCCGGGCGCCTGTCGCTCGAGGAAATCGATTTTGACCTGCGCAACACGGTTGAAGACGCCGTGGAAATGCTGGCAGTTAAAGCCCATGAAAAGGGCCTGGAACTGGCCTGCTTTATTGCTCCGGATATTCCTCTGCAATTGATTGGTGATCCTGGGCGTCTGCGGCAGATTATTCTCAATCTGGCCGGGAATGCGGTCAAGTTTACCGACCGTGGTGAAGTTATCGTTACTGTAACAACGGAGCGAGAAAGCGATCTGGAAGTTGTTTTGAAGGTAACCGTCAACGATACGGGCATCGGGATTTCTGAGGAAGGTGCCGCGAGGCTTTTCAGTGCTTTTACGCAGGTTGATGGTTCCACGACGAGAAAATTCGGTGGAACAGGTCTTGGGCTGGCCATTTCCAAGCAACTGGCAACTCTTCTTGGCGGCAAAATTGGAGTTAACAGCAAGCTGGGGGTTGGTTCAGAATTCTGGTTTACCGCCATGTTCAAGAAGCAGGTTCAGGTCACAACCGATAAAGAAATTCCGATGGCAGATATCAGAGGCCTGCATATTCTGGTCGTCGATGACCATCCGGTTAACCGCCTGCTGGTAGCAAGTCTGCTTACGAGCTGGGGATGCCGTTTTGCCGAAGCTGAAGATGGCAGGAGTGCTCTGGAGATGTTGCGAAATGCCAGCAGCGGCGGTGATCCTTTCAAGGTGGCGCTGCTCGATATGCAGATGCCGGAAATGGATGGGCGTCAGTTGTCTGCACATATCAAGGAAGACGCTACCATCAACTCGACCAGGTTGATTCTGCTGACTTCACTCGGTAATCGTGGCGATTCTGTCTGGATCAAAGAAGCAGGGTTCTCCGGCTACCTTACCAAGCCGATCAGGCAGTCGCAGTTGCACGATTGTCTGGCTATGGTAGCGGGGATGAACAGCGAAACTCTCGAGCAAAGTCTGATAACGAGGCATCGGGTTGCCGAAGCGGTACGAAGAAACGTTCGCATTCTTCTTGTCGAAGATAATTATACGAATCAG